>JBCBXA010000019.1:0-42934 GCA_039816825.1 Pseudomonadota bacterium
CCGAGCGCTTTGCGAGCTTTCTGGGCGCAGCGGCCGCCCCCACAGCCCTGTTCGCCCTGGGTCTCAGCCTCGCGGCCCGCAGCACCGAAGGTGACCGGTCCTTCGTTGCCGGCATCACCGGGTTGAAGCTGGTGGTCCACCCGATTGTCGTGTTTGCAATTCTGTATGCGCTGGGCGTGGATCCGCTGACGCTGACAATCGTCACCGTGATCGCCGCCACACCGGTCGCGCAGAACGTGTTCGTGATCGCCACCCAGTACGACACGTACGCACGGCGCATGGGCACGGCGATCCTGGTCAGCACGATGTTGGCCGTGGTGACCGTCACGGCGGTGATCGCCGCTTTGAGCACCTAGCCGACCATTGAGGCAGAGGCTGCGCTATGGCGCGCGCTTTGCCGTCTCCAGCACGTTGAGGTCCATGTGGTTGCGCATGTAGCGCTCAGAGGCCTTCTGAAGCGGCTGGAAATCCCACGGGTAATAGTCACCCTTTCGCAATGCGTCATAAGTCACCAGCCGTCTGGCCTGGCTCTGGCGCACCTCTTCATCGAAGCGGTCCAGATCCCAACGCTCTGAGGCCAAACCTCTGAAATGGGCCAACACATCTGCATGCGCCGGATCGATGGCAAGATTGGTCAATTCATCGGGATCAGAGGTGAGATCAAACAATTGCTCGGGATCCGTGCCTCCGTCCGGGAGTGTCGCGCTGCAGGTGAACTTGAAGCAGCGCCTTTCGCCAGCGGTCACCTCATGGTCAGCGACCAGGGCAACAATGGGGGCATATGTGCCTTCGGCGGCATACTCCATGGCGACCGGCGATCGCGCTCCGCTGGCGGCGACGGGTGCCAGATCAACGCCTTCAGTCCAGGGCATCACATCGGCCATGTCCGCGTCGGCCAGCGCGGCTAAAGTCGGCGCCAGATCAATCGACGAGACCGGGACATCCACCCGGCCCGGAGAGAAGCGACCCAGCCCCTCTGGAGCAGCGATCATCAACGGCACGCGGCTGGAGCCTTCAAAGAAGCTCATCTTGAACCAGAGCCCCCGCTCGCCCAACATATCGCCATGGTCTGACAGGAAGATCACCACAGTGTCGTCGGCCTGCTGAGAGGTTTCCAGCGCTTCCAGCAACTGGCCAACCTTGTCGTCAATATAGGAGATGTTGGCGAAATAGGCTTGGCGTGAGCGGCGTACATCCTCATCGGTGACGTTGTAATTGCCATAATCATTAGCCTGCAGGATGCGCTGGCTCTGCGGGTCATGATCCTCAAAGGCCATAGGGCCGACGGTCGGCATCAGATGCTCGCAGTCCGCATAGAGATCCCAATATTTGCGTCGGGCCACATAAGGATCGTGCGGGTGAGTAAAGCTCACCGTCAGGCACCATGGTCGGCCGCCACCGGCATTGGCTCCCGGCCCACGCGCCAGATCATAGATCTTTGCGACGCCATGGTGCGCCACCTCATCGTCATACTCCATCTGATTGGAGATCTCGCCCACGCCCGACCCGGTGACAGACCCCATATTGTGGTACCACCAGTCGATGCGCTCGCCGGGCTTTCTGTAGTCCGGCGTCCAGCCAAAATCCGCCGGATAGATATCGGTGGTAAAGCGCTCCTCGAAACCATGCAGCTGATCAGGCCCCACAAAGTGCATCTTGCCGCTGAGGGCCGTGTAGTAACCCGCGCGGCGAAGGTGATGAGCGTAAGTGGGGATGTCGGACGCGAACTCGGCTGCATTGTCATAAACGCGCGTCTTGCTGGGTAGCTGACCGGACATGAAGCTGGCCCGCGCCGGCGCACACAAGGGTGATGCGTTATACGTATTGGCAAAACGTGCGGAGCGAGCGGCCAGCCGCTTCAGATTGGGCGCATGCAGGCAGTCCGCCGGACCATCGGGGAACAGGGTTCCGTTCAGCTGATCGACCATGATGATGAGAATGTTTGGCTGTGCCATGTGCGGGTCCCCCTTCGGCACGACATTTGCCGGTTTCAGCGGCTGCCACAATCGACATTGCGACGACTGTCTTCGGTGTCAGCATGATGAACGGTTTCTGAATGCCGCCTTCAAAGTGGGTTCAAGCCCATGAGCCTATCGTTAGATCATCGGACGTACAGGCGTTCGCAACAAATGAGAGCAGAGAGAGAGACCATCATGAAAAAGATCATCATCGACGCCGTTGCCGCTATTGCCCTTGTCAGCCTCGCCATCGCCGGTGGCATCGCTTCGGCCAATGCCGAGAGCCGCGCAACCTTTGCCACCGCCAAGCTGGCGCTGGTCCCCATGCACACGGCAGGCAAGAAAAAGTCCAAGCCCATCGATAACGTCGCCTCGGCATGGACGGCGGCCTGCTACGCCGAGTTTGGCCCCAACGCCAAATGGCCATCCCCGTCCGGCCTTGAGAAATGCCTGGCCATGTAGCCAGCCACCAGTTCGCCCACACAGCGAACGATCACCCGCCCAGCGCTCCGTTTCCGGCGTTTTGGCGGGTGACTTGCGTTTGCGGCACGCGCTGAGCATATGCAACCCATGACTGACGCCCCCAAATGGCAAATCGCGGCGCTGTACAAGTTTGTGGCGTTGCCCAATCACGAAGCCTTGCGCACGCCTATTGCTGATGCTGCCGGGGCCCATGGGGTCTGCGGCACGCTGCTCATAGCGCCAGAGGGCATCAATGGCACCATCGCCGCGCAGCGTTCAGAGCTTCAGACGTTCCTCAACTGGCTGCAAAGCGTGGAACATGAAGGCCAAAGGCCCTTCGCAAGCCTTGAGTGGAAAGAGAGCCACGCCGCCGACAAGCCCTTTGCAAAGATGAAAGTGCGCCTCAAGCGCGAAATCGTCACCATGG
Source organism: Pseudomonadota bacterium (assembly GCA_039816825.1). Taxonomy (GTDB): domain Bacteria; phylum Pseudomonadota; class Alphaproteobacteria; order Rhizobiales; family Rhizobiaceae; genus JBCBXA01. Next base: position 2,848 of record JBCBXA010000019.1, read on the forward strand.
GTGTCGAGGGCATTGACCCCCGCCAGACGGTGGGCACCTATGTCGAACCCAAGGACTGGAATGCCCTGATCAAACGGTCCGACGTGACACTTATTGATACGCGGAACGAATACGAGGTCGAGATCGGCACATTTGAAGGCGCGATCAACCCGAACACCGCGAGTTTTGGCGAGTTTCCCCAATGGGCTGAGGACAATCTTCCGGATGACAAACAGGCACCGATTGCCATGTTCTGTACCGGAGGCATTCGCTGCGAAAAGTCGACGGCTCTTCTCAAGGGCCGCGGCTATGAGAATGTCTTCCACCTCAAAGGCGGGATCCTGAAATATCTCGAAGATATGCAGGAAGACGAAAGCACCTGGCAGGGCGAGTGCTTTGTCTTCGACCAGCGGGTGAGTGTCGGCCACGGGCTGGCGGAAGGTCCCCACACACTCTGCCACGCCTGCGGACTGCCCCTAACGCCCGCAGACATGAAGCGCCCGGAGTTCGAAGCCGGCGTCTCATGCCACCGCTGCCTAAGCCGCTATACCGACGCCGACCGGGCACGTTTCCGGCAAAGACAACGGCAGCGGGAGGCCGGGTGATAAGAACTCGGGCCACACCGAAAGCTGCAGCACTCAAAGTCGTCGACAAGGCATGGATCGAAACAGACCGGCGGCGTCCGATCCGAAAGAGAAAGTTCAATCGCTCCTGACAAATTCAAGATCGCGCATGGCTCCAACGGGGAAGAGTGTGAGCGTGTTACCCGTCACGGAAACGACGTCGTAGCAGGAAGGCTCCTCGTCTGCGGGGGAACCAAAGTCCCGGGCAATCAGGTAACGCCCAGACACACCGACAGGTCCTGGGCAAACATCGGGCTTCTGCTTCTCGATCTCAAAGAAACTTGACGCCATCGGTAGGCCTTCGGAGAAGAAGGTCATCTCTGCGCCTGTAATCAGCAGTTGGGACTCGCTGTCTGTTTGGGATTGCCAGAAGCCCTGGAGTTGATCGCGCAATTCCGCAAACGGGCCGGGGTTTTCCACCTTAACCTGGCGAAGCACGACTTCGGCGTGTGTGCCCTCATAGAACACCATATCGCCAATCCAAGTCATGCGCGTGTTGGGATTTTCGAAGGCGTGAACTTCAAGCGCTTCCAGCAGACGGAAGGGCGTTGGATGAACAGGGCTGGCGACATAGCGAAAGCCGTTCCCAATCAAGTCGCAGGCGTAGCTCGAGCCGTCGAGTTCGCACTTGCTCAGGATCCCAGTGACGGTGAAGGGCTCACCATGGGTGCCACGCGCGTCACGATTTCCGATGGGAAAGCCGGTGTCAGCAGGCGGGACGGTCGTGTTCATGGCGCCGCCAGGCGCATCCACGGCAAGCTCCGCCTGCTTTGCATCAGCGGCATCGCGAGTGTTTTCCAGCGTCAATGTGTAATCGGCCTGACCATCAGAAAGCTTGATCTCGTTGAAGGCGGCCTTTGAATACCCTCTTTCCTGGCACTCGGTGTCGCCGATGATCGTGAAAGCCTCGCGATTGGTACAGAACATAAACCGCGACTGCTCCCAATCCTCGTTCTTTGCCGTAGCCCGCCAATAATAGTGGCTGAGTGTCAGTTCGCCGCCAACAACCGTCTTGCATTCGCCGGGCGGAACCACCCACCAGCCCTCAGAGACCCACTCGCCATCCTCGCGATAGCCTATGGCCACGCTCACTCTTTCCTCGGTCTGGTTGCAGGCTTGCAACGCGGCCTCGGCACTGGAGGGCAACGCAATGGTGCCTAAGAGAAGAAGCAGAGCCGCAATCCAAAGTCGAAAGGAACTGGCCACAGCGGCCTCACTGTTAGACTTCGGTCGTTTGCGAAACAGGTTTTTTTCGGACACTGGCGAACTCCCCTACAGTGATCTGGTCTGGCCGCGTCTAGCGATGCAAGCCATCGACACACTAGATGGCACAACTGTCAGAGCCAGCGGAAAGATTGAGCAAACATCAGTTTATGGCTTGTAACCGAGCCCTTCCGCTGCACCTTTGCCGCTTTGTCTCTTCAAAAGGCAGCCATTGCCATTTGCAGCCTAGCCAATCGCGCCAATCGGCGTACACAAGGGCGATGGCTTTCCTGAACAGGCGCACGGCGCCGAACATTGCAACACTTGTTTTGGTGGCCGGCCTTGGCGCTGCCAGCCTCAATATTTTTCTGCCATCCATGCCGGGGATCGCAGAGCACTTTGGTGTGCCGTACGGCACGGTGCAGCTTCTGGTGTCAGCCTATCTGGCCGGCACCGCAGTGATGCAGGTGATCATCGGGCCCCTGTCGGACCGCTATGGCCGAAGACCGGTCCTGCTCACCTGCTTTGGAATATTTCTGTTTGGCACGGCGATCTGCGCCACCGCAGATAGTTTCGCAATGCTCATGGTCGGCCGGATGATCCAGACCGTCATCGTCTCGGGCTTCGCCCTCAGCCGCGCCATCGTCAGAGATATGGTGAGCATGGAGGAAGCGGCTTCCATGATTGGATATGTGACGATGGGCATGACTCTTGTGCCCATGATTACGCCGATCATTGGGGGATATCTGGAAGAGTGGTTCGGCTGGGCTTCCACGTTTCAGTTTCTCTTCCTGATCTCGCTGATCATCCTGGCAATCGTCTGGCTCGATCTTGGCGAAACCAACACAACTAAGTCGGGCAGCTTCTCGGCCCAGTTCAGGGCCTATCCGGAGCTTCTGCGCTCACGACGGTTCTGGGGCTACACGGCCACAGCGGCCTTTGCCGCCGGTGCATTCTTCGCCTTTTTGGGAGGCGGCCCTTATGTGGCCACCGTCATCCTTGGCATGGAACCCGCCGACGTGGGCAAGAGCTTTATCTACATTGCCCTTGGCTATATGGGCGGCAATTTCCTGTCCGGCCGCTACGCCAAGCGGTTTGGCATCACGCCCATGATGGTGATCGGGAGCTTGCTAGCCTGCTTTGGGCTGGTCATGTCCCTCGCCCTCTTCCTTATCGGGTTTCAGCACCCCATGACGTTCTTTGGCCCCATCTTCTTTGTCGGCCTGGGCAACGGCCTGACCCTACCCAGCGCCAATGCCGGCATGGTGTCCGTAAGGCCTCACCTGGCGGGCTCTGCATCTGGCTTGGGGGGCGCCTGCATGATTGGCGGTGGCGCAGCCTTGTCCGTTATTGCGGGGCAGTTGCTCAGCCCGGAGAGCGGCGTCTACCCACTTCTTCTCGTGATGCTGACCTCGTGCTGTCTGGGCATTGCGGCCACACTTTATGTGCGCCATGTGGACGCCAAAGTGGCCAAAGAATTGGCTGAGAGCCCAGCCAGCTGAGCCCTCAAACATCTGCGTCAGGCCATCAGGAGTTGCACTCCGAAGACCAGGATGCAGGCAAAACCCATGGTGAAGATGATGGGTCTTAGCGCCCATCTCGGCTTACCCGTCATCATCACGATGGCATGGGCAATACGGAGCGCCAGAAACAACCACGCAGTCACAACAGTTACCGTGTTGGACAGGCCGATCTGCTGCGCGATGAGCACCATCAACGCAAATGGCAGGAGCTGTTCCAGCAAGTTGAGATGCGCCCGATGCAGGCGGCGCATATGCGGCGGCATGCGTTCGATGCGCGGCGGAACCACGAAGGCGTCCGCCGTCTCACCATTGGTGTCCTGCGTGTTGATGGCAACGATGAAGGGTATCCAGAGTCCCCCCGCCATGATGGCCAGGAGAACGAGTGCGACGAGTTCTTGGGTCATGATGTCACCTCACGCGGCGTTGAGGGGGAAGACCATGCCTTCGCCCGTTTCGAGATAGGATTTCAGGCTGGCGAGCGTCTTGGCCCAGCCTTCGGCGACACCTTCTAGGCCGGGGGTCAGGCCAAAGTGCATCACGGTCAGCTTAGACGTTCCCGCCACGGCTTCGATCTCGTAGCGGAAGCGAGAGGCGGGCAGAGCACCATCGGGTCCGGGCCAACACGGCTCAAAGCTGCATTCCAGAACACTCGGAGGCTCCTCGACCAGAATTTCCATGTTCAGCATAGGCGACCCGTCGGCATAGCGCTGATCCAGCCGCCCCGGTTGTTCATCCTCTGGCACCATGGACCCGCCGAGGAACTGGTAGCGGTTGACGTGCTCGGCCTTGGTGAGCGCATCCCAAACGGCCTGAGGGCTTGCGTTGATATAAGTGGCCAGAACGAAGTCCGGCTTGGTTTCGGTTTCCATGGGAGCGGCTCCTTCGGCCAGGGTTTTGATATCGAGAACATGTTTGGCCGCCGGCTTGACGCGGAACGGCTCAACCCAACGATCCATCGCCGCCTGAAGCGGAACGGCGTTGAGATAGTGGTGCTTGAAGCGCCCGACCTTGCGCGTGCTGACAAGGTTGGCCTGCTCCAGAAGCTTGAGATGCTTCATGACGCCAAATCGCGTCATGCCGAGGCCCTTTTCGAGCTCGGTCAGCGTCTGGCCATCGGCCTCACGCAGGGAGTCGAGCAGGCTGCGCCGGGTTGGGTCGGCAAGAGCTTTGAAAACATCGTCCATGCAAACCTAATATGTGACCATATAGTCACCTGTCAACTCATGGATGGAGGGCACCAGGCCAGCACCCGACCGGGTACAGTGCTAAAGCACTGCAGGAGTTGGCTTATTTGGGTCTTGGAAGCGCCACGACATAGGGCGTTGTTGCAGCAACCCGGGCGTTGCGCTCATCCACCCAGCGAGACTTGGCCGACTGCCGAGAACGACCAGCGGCCAGCCATAGCGGCAGGTAGGCGGACGCGTCCGCCGCACGCTCCACACCGCGCACCGTGTGACGCTTGCCCGCCACTGTGCGCAAAACGACGGTTCCCGACGAGCCAAAAGCGGATCGCTTGACGCTGATGTCACCGACCTCGGAGAGCTTGAACTCATGAAGCTTGAAGCTCGGCAGACCCTTGCTCAGCCGAATCTCGTCGCCCACAGCCCAGACGCCCACGGTCCTGCGGCGCATCTCACCCCACAAAAACAAGACAACCACGCCTGCCGCTGCTGCCAGTGTGAAAGTGGCCAGCCTTGTGTCGCCGGCAACAGCCTCAAAGCCTCGATCAAACACGAGAAACGCTGCTGCAGCGACGCACCCCAAGAGAGCCAGAAGGGCCAGCCGATAGTGAGAAAAGGCGCCCTCAAACCCCACCGAAGCCATGGGCAGAGACGCCAGACCCTCCCGCCGGTTGTCATTCGACAAACGCTCCAGAGAGGGGAAGCGGGGCATGGCCGGCGTCGCCGAAGCCGGGCCGACTTGCTCCACCTTTTCCGATGGTTCCGGCATCGCCGCTTTCGGTGGGTCGGCTTGTTGGCTGGTAGCTTCAGACACGAGGGCAGGCTCCGGCAAGCATCGAGAATCACTCCCACAAACCTAGACGGTGATCGATGGCGCGCAACCATTGTCAGTCGCTCCCCTAACACCAAACGATTTTGCACCTACTTTCAGCGGAGACCTAAGGGACACCGAGGCCATGAAAGACAATCGCAAAACGCAATCTTCCCGGCGTGCCGCGCTGCCCTGGCTTCTGGGTCTTCCAGCGTTGGCCGCTGCCGCTATTGCGGTCATTGGCCCACGGAAGCTTTGGGAAAAAACCGTTGGCTCGGATGCGGGCGACCTGGACTTTTCTGCAGACAATCTCGGCGAGCTGCTGGGTGAAAAACCCAATGTCGGACTGGCCGCGCCCAACGGGTTCTTTGGTCCCGGTCTGGCCGGGCGCGTCAATCACATCGTACCGGACTATCAGGCCTCGGCAGATGATCTGTTCGTCGCGGTGAAGGCGGCAGCGCTATCACTGCCCAACGTGCAGTTGATCGAGCAGAACTTTGCGTCGTCCAGCCTACGCTTTGTGCGTTTCAGCCCAACAATGGGATTTCCTGACACCATCAACATCGTGCTGACGGAACGACCGGAAGGAACCAGCTTCGTGGCCGCCGCACGGGCGCGCGTCGGCTACTCGGATCTGGGCATGAACGCAAAACTGCTGAGAGAATTGATCAATGCCGTCGATCAACAGATCAGGGCGGCCTCACCGGCGAGTTGAGGAGCCCGGTGACCGCCGGGCTCTCTTTATTCTGAAGGGCTCAGCCACCTAGTTCCAGGCAGTGTCGCCGTTCAGGTGCGCATCAATCGCATTGCTCAGCAATTGATACTCGGTCGATGTCGTTCCCGACATGCTAGCAATCAGGTCAAGCTGCTCTCGAGCGGAAGGCACGTCGTCGCGCATGAGAAACGCCTCTCCCATGTAGGAGCGGGCGAGCGTGAACCCCGGATCGATGCGCAACGCTTCACGATAATAGCCCATACCGACTTCCACGCGCCCCAATTTCCTGTGCGAGAAACCCAGATAGTTGAGAATGCGAGGATCGTTTCGATTGGCGGCCAAGGTTAGCATATCAATCGCTTCTTCATAGCGCCCGGCGAGCGCCAGCGCCTCACCCGTATCGTAGATCATCTGATCGGTGAGCGAGGCCGACTTGTCCTTCATTGAAACACAGGCGCCCATCTTGCCGTCCTTTGCCTTGGCTTTTCGGTCAAACACCTGCCCGCTGGGGCACGCCATATCTTTGCTGTTGGACGAGTTGTTGGATCCACCACCGGCCGCAAACGCCGGAACAGCAATACCCAGCGAAACTGCGGTCAATCCGGCAATCGCAAGTGTCTTGGGGGATGAAAGTCTGGTCATGGCGTGTCCTTGTAATGTGGCGGGCGTGCAGTCAGGCATACGCGGAGTGTGCCATTTTGGTTTGGACGTGGTTAACAGTTTAAGAGTGTCTGTCTCTCACTTTTCCGCGATGTGAAAACCGCTCCTTAACACGGCTGGGCTACTTTTGGCCCAAACGTCAAATGGGCGAAATCATGCTGCTGAACAAACTGGAAAAACTGGCTTCCGACGGCGACCCCTACTCCAAACGGGCGCTCGCGCTTCGCTTGTCCAACCTTTATCTCGACGGAACTCATGAGCCGAGTTCCGAAGAGAAAGAACTCTTCAGCACGGTCATGTTCCAGGTGATCGACGACCTGACCGAGAGTGTGGTCGCGCAGATCTCGCAAATGCTGAGCCGCACCCGGCGCATTTCGCCGGAGATGGCTTTCCGCTTCGCAAGCCACGACGCGATCTCCATCGCGCGACCCATGCTCGAAGGTTCCCCCTTGCTGTCGGATCAGCACATGTTGACCATCTGCAGCACCCAGTCCGAGCAACACCGGACTGCAGTCGCGCGGCGCAAGGAGCTGTCGGAGGTGGTATCGCTTGCGCTCGCCAAGGAAGGCGCGGAAGCAACATTGGTTGCTTTGGCGGACAATGATGAAGCACAGTTCGGCAAGCTTGGGGTCGCAATGCTGCTGGAACGCGGCGCAGGCAATGACGACATTGAGCACTCGATCACGCGGCGGGTTCGAAACAACGCTTATCTTGGCGAACTGATCCGCTCAGCGCTCACGGACTCTTTGCGCCAGAAGATTGGCGACTTTGCACAGGTGCTGGACAATGCCGGGCTCGACAAGCTCACGGCCACAGCTGAAGAACAGGTCGCACAACGCTATCGCGAAGAACGCGCCATGCGGTTGAAAGCAAAGTTCCTGAGGCACAAGATTCGCTCGAACGAAACATCGCTCGAGACCGAGATGGAAGCGCTGGTGCAGCAAGGCAGATTGCGCAACATCATGGCCCTGCTGGCCTCGTGGCACTCCATCAGTCTGCAGCGGGTGGAACGCGCCTTCAGCCGAGGCGACGCGACACCGGTTATCTTCCTGCTTAAAGCAAGCGATCTCAAGGTCGAAACCTTCGAACGGATCGAAGCCATGCGGTGCCTGTTCTACGGCCACGACGTGTTTGGCATCGACAACAAGAAACAGGCCTATCTCGATCTTGCGCGCGCTGATGCCCTGAAAACGGTCAAGCTTCTTCAAGACCGCCTGGCCAACGAGCAGTCAAAAGCCGTCAATTGAGCGCCCACTGGCTGCGTTCAGTGAAGAAACTTTAACCACTGTACTGCTACATCCGTGCGGCAGGACGGAAAGACGAATGCTCGAGAAATTTCAAAGGCTGGCGGCAAGCGGCGACGGCAACTCACAGGCCGTGATGGCCCTTCAGCTTGCCGACCTCTTCATCTCCAAGACGGAAGATGCGTCTACAGCCGAGAAGCGAAATTTCGACTTCATCATCCAGCACGTGACCAAAACCATCAGCCGGGATGTCACGGTACGTTTGGCCGAGAGGGTTGCCAGAACCCACCGCCTGCACAGTGACACAGCTGTTCACCTCGCTGACAATCCCGACAGCGATGTGGCGGCCCCGCTCCTGCGCCATTCTCCCATGTTGTCCGACGCGAAACTGATCGAAATCGCGAAGAACCGAAGCGAAAATCATCGGGTTGCCATCGCACAGCGCGCCGAAGTGGCTGAAGGTGTTACGGAAGTTCTGTCGGAAGTCGGCGGAGAGCGGACATTGTCGACCCTGGCGGACAATCAGGGCGCGCGATTCAACTCGAAGGGCTTGAGCAACATGCTTGAGCGCGCCGCTCCCAATTCGTCTGTGCCGCGCAAGCTCGCCGAACGCGCAAACAACGACAGCAATCTCGCAAAGACGGTCAGAAAGTCGCTGGGGTCGGAACTCCGCAGGCAGCTCGAAGACGCGGGACTGGATTTGTCGGAAGCCAACTTTGAGCAGATTCAGGACGAGGCCAAACAAGAGGTTGATCGGCAGGTGAAAGCCGAGCGGCTGCATATGGTCGATGCCATGGTGGCCCGATCAAAAGTCGCCAACGGGCAGGCCAGCATGGACCAGGTCGTCAGCGACGCGATCAGGAAGAACGCTTTCCTGCTAGGCGTCAGAATTCTGGCCATGCACTCCTCAATTCCCTATGACGTCTTCCTGCTTGCGCTCAGCAAAGAACGCGCGGAGCCCTTGGCCATTCTGTGCCGTGCATCAGGCGTAGAACTGGGAACGTTCGAGAAATTCGAGACGATGCGTTGCGGCTATTTCGAGCATCCGCTCGGAGATGTGACTGAAAAGGTCAACGAGATGCGCCGCGTCAGCCAGACCCAGGCGCAGGAACTGCTGACCAATCTACAGCAAACTTTAGCCAACTAGACCGCAGAAGCGGCCAACTATCGTCACCGTGCGCGCAGCACACCCAGGGCCGTGATCTCCAGACCAAGATTTTTCCGGCACCACCACCACGCCATGGCGCTCTCGGCGACGATCAGGATAAGCATCACAAGGGCCACCCCAATCAGCCCAAATGCAAGGCCGGCGGCAGCCAGCAGAACCATGTAGATGACGTGAAAAATCGTTCGGTAAGCCAGAAAAAAGGCTTCTCCGCCTCCAATCATCAGATAACCCGTCCCGAGCCCGAAAAACGACTGGACGCTGGCCATGGTCACCATCAGCGCGACGAACGCAAAAGGCGCTTCCAACTCCGCGTTGAACAGGAACAATATGTAGGGGTAGATCACGAGAATGATCGCCCCCCCCACAGTGGCCAAAAGCCATGTGATGGCCGAGAAGCGCCCCACAAGCCTCTGGGTTCGAACTGGATCGTCACCCCTCAAAGCGTTGGACACCATGGGCGCTGCCACTGTTTCGATGCTCGTCGCCGGCAGATAAAGGAGCATGGTGATGCGGAACACCACAAAGAAAACCGCCAGTTCGGCAAAGCCGAGCACCAGCCCAACAATGATGGTCTCAGTGTGTTGAGCCACGGCATTCATGGCAACGTTCAGAGCAAAACGCCGGTTCTCGCCCTTGGGCTGATCAAAAGATAATTGCGGCGTCGTTCGGCTCTTCACGGCAACCCAAAGCTGGGGAGAGATGGATATGACAAGGAACGCCATCACGACACCGAGCACGAGTTCGGCAGTCAGCATATTGCGGACGCTTTCGAAGGCCGGAAGCAGCCAAAGTGCCAGAAGACAGGCGATGGCAAGAATGCGCCACGCATTCTCACGGGGAATGAGCGCCAGAGCAAAACGCCCCTCCGCACGGTAGCGCGCCTGCCAGTATTCAGCCCATTGAAACGCAATCGATCCAAGCACGAGCACGGTGATTGCAGCTGGTGTCAGGTCCAAAGGCACCACTTGGGGGGCGATAACGCTCGCAAGCCAAACCGAAACACCTCCCATCAGTAGAACCACCGACCCGAGAACCATGTATCGGCTTGCGCGCTGCAGCAAAGCCGGATTCACACCCTCGCTGGAGGCCATGTCCTCATCGAAATACTTCACCAGCACCACAGTCTGACCAAGCGTGGCCAGGACTCCAACTCCCATGACACAAGAGAGCAGGAAGGCGTACTCACCATAGGCCTCAACGGAAAGAAGACGCGCAACCACCAGCAGCAAAGCAAAGCTGAGAACTGTCGACAGTCCACGGCTCACCAATGTGCCAAGAATGGCGACAATGCGGAGCTCTGAAAGTGGTTTGCCAAACATGGACGCCGGGCCAATCGAGTAAGGGGCTCTTAACGGCAATCACGGTTTGTGACGGCCATTCAGATGATCTTCAATCAGTTTAGCGAGTCTTGCGCTGAAATTTCCTAACGCAGGGTGCAGGGCAGTGATCTACGACGTTGAAGACCTCAAAAATCCAGACCGAGACGCATTGGCAGCGGCTTGGAACAAAAAAGTTGTGCGGGTTCAGCACGGGTTTGAAAAGAGCGATCTGTTCTCCCGGGACGCGCTGATGGACCTGATCCGTGAGAACCCGGAGTGCGTCCTCGAGAAGGCGACGATGGATACGAAGGCCGAGGACAAATCGACCTGGCGGCAGGCGGCACTGGACTCCGAGACACCAGAGGCTCTCTTTGAGGCCATCGATGGCGGCCAGATCTGGACCAACCTCGGTGAAGTAGGCAGACGCGATCAACGCTATCAGAACCTCCTCGACGATCTGATGGAGAAGCTCGCTGACGGCATGGCCGAATTCGATCCGTTCAACTGCCAGCTTGGCATCATCATTTCATCGCCAAACTCCCGCGTCTTCTATCATGCAGATGTGCCGGGGCAGGCTCTGCTTCAGATCCAGGGCGAGAAGACCCTGTGGCTCTATCCCGCTGGCGAGCCGTATCTCCGCCAGGACGAGTTCGAGCGGGTTGTTCTAGGTCAGACAGCTGAAGAGATCAGCTACGATCCAAGCTTTGAACAGGTGGCGACAAAGGTCGAGTTCAAACCGGGCCAAGGCCTTTTCTGGCCGCTGAACTGGCCACACCGCGTTCAGAACGGACCGATGGTCAATGTATCCTGCACCATCGAGTATTCCACACAACACACCCGCCGCAGCTATGCTGTAAACTACACGAACGGCATGATGAGCCACATGTTCGGCTATCGACCACGCAGCACCGAGACCTCCGGCCCCGCTTTTTGGGCCAAGGCGGCAGCCGGCTACGGACTGCGGCACTCGGGCCTCGGCTCGCGCCTCGCAAGACCGCAGGCACGAGCCTAGGCGTAGACCTATGAGCAACGAAATCGCGGTACACTGGCATTCGGCATTCGCTGACGAGATCCTGCAACGCGACTGGGAAGCGCTGGAACGGAACGGCGTCTGCACGCCGTTCCAAACACGTGACTATGTGGGGCGCATGATTGCTGGTTTGCCCGCCCTTGCTGGTGCTGAGCCCCTCTTTTTGCGTCTGACAAACGCGGCATCTGGAGACCCACTACTCATTCTCCCACTGGAGGCGAAGCTCCACTACGGAGCCAGGCGGATTGATTTTCTAGACTATTGGGTCGCAGATCATCAGATGCCGATCTTCGATCCAAAACAGATTGAGAGATTGCGGAGTGATCAGGCCGTTGAAACGGCCATGGTTCATGCATTCGCTGACTTCGACATATTCGGCGCAAGGGCGATGCCACCCGAATGGCTTGGCGTTCGCAATCCACTCCTCAGCTTCTTCCCTGATCTTGAGGAAGTTGGCGGCTCATTTCGCCTGGCGTTGGACGACAACCTTCCGGAGCTAATGCGCAGCAAGAGCGTCTACAAAAAAGCCCGCAAAAATCTGCGCCGACTGAAAGACGACCTGGGTGTGGAGTTGGTTGAAATTGTCGACACTGCAGACCTGAAGGCGGCATTTGCTGCAACGGCAGAACAGCGTGCGGCAAAGTTCGAAGCGTCTGGAGTGCAGGACAACTTCGCAAACCCGGAGGTACAAGCCTTCTTTCTTGAGCTGGCACAGGCGCACGTCAGTGATGGGCGAGCACTTGTTCAGGGATTTCGCTGTAATGGCGAATGGGTTGCAAGCACGTTCGCCAATGCGTTGGGTGACGTGATGGTTGGACAACTGTTCAGTGCGGCGGACGGGCCCTGGATGAAGTTCGGACCGGGTATAGCGAGCATATTGTATGAGATTGAGTGGGCACAGAAGCGTGGCCTGCATGCCTATGACTTCGGCGCCGGGCTTGAGCCTTACAAGGCTCAATTCGGGGCGACAGTTCACCCACATTCCAAGGGCCTTAGAGCGCTCAACACTACCGGACAGGTCTACCTTCTGGCGCTCAAGCAAAAGCAAAATGCCCGCGCAGCCAAGCGCTTCGCCAACTCTGCTCTTTCCAACCTCCCTTTCGCGGGAAGCGACCAAAACGGACGGGCCAAGCGCAGCGCCTGAGTGGCGCTTCGGTCGGGAGTGAGCCGTCGTCAGACGGTTGCTGGAGCATCCAGCAGCGCGACAGCCAGACGGTCAAAGACCGTTCTGATGGCGCGATTTGTCTTGAGCTCCCTATGGGTGACCAGCCAGATCGGGAACTCGAAGGCCGGAACATCCGGGAGCACCTGAACAATGCCCGGCATCGATCGGGCAATGTCCTCCATCATTACACCGACACCGAGCCCTTCCCTCACAAGCGCCCAGCCGGCCAAGGACTGGGCGCTGATCAATGGGAAGTTGTCCGAGGTGACGTTCAACCCACGCTGATGGAACCATTCAAGGAAGCGTCCCTCACGATCAAATCCGATGAACTCAAGCCCGCCTGCATCTGCCGCGACAGGAACTGAGCCACGCTCTTTCACCCAACTCTCTGAAGCGTAGAACCGAGCCCGTGCCTGCCGCACCAGCCGGGCGATCAGGTCCGGATCCTCTGGCCGCACGTGGCGAATAGCGATGTCCGCTTCTCGCCGGCGGATGTCGCTCAACTCGTTGCTGGCAATCACTTCAATCTGGAGCTGTGGGGCATCCCGGCGGATGCTCTTGACGATACTCGGCAGCAACATGGCCGCGACAACGTCGCTGGCAGAGATTCGTACCATTCCCTGCAGAGCCTCCCCCTGCCCCGCCGCCACAAGGTCAAAGTCGGTGATCGCTTCCGCCGCAGAGTTCGCCTTTGCAAACAGGCGCTCCCCGATTTCGGTGAGGGCAAGCGTTCGTCCCAGACGCTCGAACAGAACGACGCCGAGACCTTCCTCAAGCTGCTGAACCTGCCGGGAAATGGTGGGTTGAGTTGTGCCAAGCTCGGCGGCGGCTGCCGTGAACGACCCAAATCGGGCAGCCGCAACAAACGCGCGTATGAGGTTCCAATCCGTCTTATTCATACCAATACGTATAGATAGCCTGCAATATAACGCAATTTACCGGTCAGAGCGTATGGCATATCAATCCAGCGAACAGGCAGCGGATTCATGACAGTGCATAGAGATCAGCGTTTCTGGGACAAACTTGCCCGAAAATACTCTCAGGACCCAGTCGCGGATCAGGAAGGCTATGAGCGGTCGCTTGCCAGGACACGGTCGCTCCTGAAGCCCACCGATCACCTTCTGGAGGTCGGATGCGGAACCGGGACTACAGCACTCGCTCATGCTGACGATGTGGAACAGATCGTAGCCACAGACGTGTCACCAGCCATGATCGCCATCGCCAACGAGAAGCTTGCGCAAACGCCACATACGAATGTGCAGTTCAAGGCCGCGCCAGCAGAAGAGCCTGCCGTGGCACCCGGCAGCCAGGATGTCGTGATGGCGCACAATCTGCTGCACCTGACGCGGGACCTTCCGAGAGTGCTGGACGTGTTGACAGCAAGCCTAAAGCCCGGCGGCCTGCTGATCACCAAAACTCCATGCGTGGCCGAACTGAACCCCATGCTCAAGCACGTCATGATTCCGGCCATGCGATTGGTGGGAAAGGCGCCCTACGTTGACATCTTCAACTCCGACACACTCAAGCGCCAGATAGTCTCGGCGGGTTACGCGAATGAAGCTGATGAGCGACACGGCACACCCGACAGGGGCAGAGACGTGCGCGCCTATCTGGTCGCGCGCAAACTGAGCTGACTTTTTTGCGCTCCTGACAATCCTCCTGACACAATGCTGTCAGCAGCACTCTGTCATCAATCATCTTGCCCACACAGCGGGCCCCAGAAAGGATGATGATATGAGCGAACAAACAAACAAGCCGACGGTCGTCTGGGCCGAGATCGCCGTTTCAGACCTCGAGCGGGCGCGCCAGTTTTATGGCGCCGTTCTCCAGCGCGAGCTCAACACGGTTCACGACCAGGGCCCCAATCCAATGGTACCCCTGAGTGACATGGACGACCCTACAGTCAGCGCCCACCTCTATCCCGGAACGCCATCTGAACATGGCAACACGATCCACATCACAGCGCCAGGCACGCTGGAGGAGATGATGGATCGCGTGTCGGATGCGGGCGGCGAGGTCGAAAGCGACCCCATCCCGCTCCCCATCGGCCGGTTCTGCTACGTCCGCGATCTGGACAGAAACTCCATCGGCCTCGTCGAGTTCACCCAAGGCTGAGCGATGCGCCGCGCAGATCGCCTCTTTCGTCTGGTGCAATTGATGCGTGGTGGCCGTCTCTGGACGGCCGCCAAGCTGGCTGCCGAGATGGAGGTATCGGAACGCACGATTTATCGAGACATAGCGGATCTTCAGGCCTCGGGCGTGCCAATCGATGGCGAGGCTGGCATCGGCTACATCATGCGCGACAGTTTCGATCTACCTCCGCTTATGTTCACCACTGAGGAAATATTGGCGCTGGTTGCCGGCGCACGTATGGTCGAAACCTGGGGTGGCAACGCCATGGCCCGCAACGCGCGGGACGCCTTATCGAAAATCAGAGCGGCGCTGCCCGATGATCGCATTCTCGATCAAAGTCGACGGACCATCACGGCGCCGATCCACCAACTGCCGGAGACGGCTCGGACAGCCCTCGACCAGTTGAACACCGCCATAGGAGCGCGGGAGCGGGTGGCCATCACATACCGCTCCATCGGCGGCGACCTCTCCCACCGGACGCTTCAGCCGCTTTTGCTCTGGTTCTGGGGCACGAAATGGACACTCACAGCCTGGTGCGAAGCGCGGGCGGATTTCCGCCTGTTCCGGGTCGACCTGATTGAGGAGCTCACCCCAACCGGCGACCACTTCCCCGACGACCCCACCAAAAACATGGCAGCCCTCAAAGCCAGAGAAGAAAAAAAGGGAAACTGGCTTCCGCCAGACCCGCTGGAGTAGAAGCTGGACAAGCACTGCAACCCCTTTCCGACCAACCCCATCCCTTCCATATAAGTGTCATGCCAAGACCAAGTCGCAAATCATCACCAGACGCCAAATCGAAAGGCGCTTCAGCGCCTGAAGCGGACGTGTTCTACCCGCAGGGTGGGCCTTCTCGCTCTGACGCAGGTTTTGAGGAAGCCCCGCAGACAGAGTTTGAAGGCGCGCCGATCACGTCCGTTTCGCTGGAGGGCGGCGTAGAGGACTGGGCGCGGGCTTTGGAAGAAGAGGCGGCGAGAGAGGCCCGCACAGAGGAAACCCGCAAGATACGCAGCGAGGCCGGCAAGCACCGGCGCAAGGCGTCTTTCCAGGCCGATGCCGCGCGCGAAAGGGCTGAGGCAAAAGCCAACAAAAAGAAGCCCTCTCGCAATAAGACGGGACCCGTGCCCGAGGTGGGCGACAAGCGCACGGGCGGCGGCTATTTCATCGGCGGTTCCAACGACCCCAAAGAGCGTGCGGATGCCGGCCTGAACCCGGTCGCCGGCCTCGATGTCAGCCTGGAAGAGGCTGAAAAGCTGCAATCCACCCAGGGCGTCACGGCCACGGTGGACGCGCTCACCAAACTGATCTCCGAAGGCAACCCGCTGTTCAAGAATGGCGAGCGCTGGATGCCTCACCGGCCAGAGCGGCCTGAAAAGTCTGAAGGCGGCGTGCAGTTCGACCTCGTGTCCGACTACACCCCCGCCGGTGACCAGCCCACGGCCATCGCGGAGCTGGTGGAGGGTGCTAACGACAATGAGCAGACCCAGGTTCTGCTGGGCGTCACCGGCTCGGGCAAGACCTTCACCGTAGCCCACGTCATCAAGGAGACCCAGCGCCCGGCCGTCATCCTCGCGCCCAACAAAACCCTGGCGGCGCAGCTTTATGGCGAGATGAAGAGCTTCTTCCCCAACAACGCCGTCGAGTACTTTGTCTCCTATTACGACTACTACCAGCCCGAGGCCTATGTGCCGCGCTCGGACACCTACATCGAGAAAGAATCGACCATCAACGAGCAGATCGACCGCATGCGCCACTCGGCCACGCGGTCGCTGCTGGAGCGGGATGATGTCATCATCGTCGCATCGGTCTCCTGCATCTACGGTATCGGCTCGGTGGAAACCTACACCGCCATGACCTTCCAGATGAAGGTGGGGGACCGGCTGGACCAGCGGCAGCTGCTGGCGGACTTGGTGGCGCAGCAATATAAGCGCTCGGACATAAATTTCGTGCGCGGCTCGTTCCGCGTGCGCGGGGACACGATCGAGCTGTTCCCCGCCCACTTGGAGGACTCCGCCTGGCGCATCTCCATGTTCGGCGACGAGATCGAAGCCATTACCGAGTTTGACCCGCTGACGGGCAAGAAGACCGGCGATCTGAAGCAGGTCAAAATCTACGCCAACAGCCATTATGTGACGCCGCGCCCGACCCTCAACCAAGCCATCAGCTCCATCAAGCAGGAGCTTTCCATGCGCTTGGACGAGCTGAACGCCGCCGGCCGCCTGCTGGAGGCCCAGCGGCTGGAGCAGCGCACCCAGTTTGACCTGGAGATGCTGCAGGCCACCGGCTCTTGCCAAGGCATCGAGAACTATTCGCGCTACCTGACCGGCCGCAAGCCCGGCGAGCCGCCGCCAACTTTGTTCGAATACATCCCCGACAATGCGCTCCTCTTCATCGATGAGAGCCACGTCACCATTCCGCAGATCGGCGCCATGTATCGGGGCGACTTCCGCCGCAAGGCGACGTTGGCGGAATATGGCTTCCGCCTGCCCTCCTGCATGGACAACCGCCCCCTGCGCTTTGAGGAGTGGGACGCCATGCGCCCGCAGACCGTAGGCGTCAGCGCCACGCCGGGCGGCTGGGAGCTGGAGCAGTCCGGCGGCGTCTTCGCCGAGCAAGTGATCCGCCCCACCGGCCTCACAGACCCCAACGTCGAGATCCGCCCCGCCAAGAACCAGGTGGACGATCTGCTGGACGAGGTGCGCGAGAACAATAAGAAGGGCTACCGCACGCTGGCCACCACGCTCACCAAGCGCATGGCCGAGGACCTGACGGAATATCTCCACGAACAGGGCATCCGCGTGCGCTACATGCATTCGGACATCGACACGATCGAGCGCATCGAGATCATCCGCGACCTGCGCCTGGGCGCCTTCGACGTGCTGGTGGGCATCAATTTGCTGCGCGAGGGCCTCGACATTCCCGAGTGCGGTCTCGTCGCCATTCTGGACGCGGACAAGGAGGGCTTCCTGCGCTCCGAAACTTCCCTCATCCAGACCATCGGCCGCGCGGCGCGCAATGTGGACGGCAAGGTGATCCTCTATGCCGACCAGATGACCGGCTCCATGGAGCGGGCCATCGCCGAAACAGACCGCCGCCGCGAAAAGCAGGTCGCCTACAACGAGGCCAACGGCATCACCCCGGAAAGCGTGAAGCGCAACATTGGCGACATTCTCGAGAGCGTCTACGAAAACGACCGCGTCACCGCCAAGGTGGACAAGGGCACCGAGAGTGGAGCCCTCGTCGGCAACAACCTCCGCGCCCACCTCGACGATCTTGAACGCCAGATGCGCGACGCCGCCGCCGATTTGGACTTCGAAACCGCCGCCCGCCTGCGCGACGAGATCAAGCGCCTGCAGGCGCTGGAGTTGGAAGTCAGTGACGATCCACTTGCGCGCTCGGCTGGCATCGAGAACACAAAGCAGTCCCGCGCTGATAAGGCTAAAGGGAAACCCTCCGACACTGCAGGCAAAGCCAGCGCGGGCCTCTTCCGCAAGAACTCGTTGGACGAGATGTCGGTCGGTCGGACTGAGAAGCCGTTGGCTCCACCGGGTAGTAAAAACACCCTCGACGAAATGAGTGAGGAACGGTCTGCGCAGCAGAGCAATCGATCCAGTGAATCGATTGCAGAGACGAACGCCCGAAGCGCAAGTGCAGGGCCTGGCCGAACCGAAAAGCCGTCAGGCGAAGCGCCCGGCCCCGTCAAACGCGGCAAGATCGGAATCGGCAGCTACGAGGACGAAGCCGACGAACGAAAACGCAAACGGCGACCAAGCAAGACTGGGCGACCGGGGAAGTGAATTCACGGTTTGACCACCTTTCACCTTCCGAATTCGAAGAGCTAGCTCGCGACCTTCTTCAGAAGGAACTGTCCCTCACCTTCGAGAGTTTTCCTAGCGGAAAAGATGGGGGCATAGACTTCCGCCATGTATCGAAACAGTTCACGACAATCGTTCAGCGCAAGAATTATGCTAGAAGTTCCTTCTCCGATCTCATGAGGTCTTTGAAGACCGACGTCCTAAAGAAATCAGTTGCTGAGTGCGATCGACTAATTCTTTTTACCAGCCGTGAGCTAAATCCGCGCCAAAAAGATGAAATAAGTCAGATATCATCAAATATATTATCTACGTCCGACATATATGGTCAAAATTATATAGATAATTTACTCGTATTTTACCCAGACGTGGAGATGCGGTATTATAAAATATGGCTCTCTAGCCCTAACGTAATTGAAAGACCTACAAATAGCCGATCCCATTTTGATAACTTAATACTTATAAACGACTGCATAGAGACTTGCAGATCGTATGTTGAAACAAAGGCTCATGTCGATGCCCAAGAAATTCTGGCTCGCGAGAACGCCATTATTATCTCAGGAGCGCCTGGAACTGGAAAAACCACTTTAGCAAAGGCATGTCTACTAAACTACGTAAACGCCGGATATGAGCTTGTTGACATCACTCAAACCTTGGAAAGCGCGCGGGATCGATTTATCCCCACAAAGAAACAGGCATTTCTATTCGACGACTTTCTTGGCGCAACGTTTTTCGGCGAAAACAACCCTTTGATTTCGACTAATTTTCACTCGTCACTGTCTATATTCATTAACACCATACGACGGAGCAAAAATAGCAAAATTATATGTACTACGCGAGAGCACCTACTGAATCAGTTTCACGATAGAATCGGCGTCGGCACCGAGAAGCCGAATATAGCAGCAAAGATTGTTCTGGAGATATCCGGGTTAACGAGACGAGATAAGTTTCAAATACTTTATAATCATGTATCCATACACAAAAACGAGGACCATTGGTTATATGAAATTTCGGATTTCAGCATCTTTCAAAAGATAATTGATCATAAAAACTTCAACCCGCGACTGATAGCAGCGATTTGCAATCCGCACATGCTACCTAACGCAACAAGCATTAGGCCCGAGACCGCGCTTTTGAGCAGACTGGACGATCCTTTTCGACTTTGGAAAGACGCATTTCAATATCAGATATCAGCTCATGCCCGCGCCTTAGTGATCGCTGTTTATGTACTGGGGAATAGGACTCCCATACACGAAATTGAGAGAGTGATCTTAGGTCCGCAATTCAAAGCCGCTACGATGACGACCGACAATCGCGGACTGAAGGATATTTTGAATGAGGTTGAAGGTAGTTTCGTAAAATTCACCGGATTCAAGGAGATTTGCCTGGATCTCGCAAATCCATCAATTTCCGATTTTTTGCACACATTTTTCGACGAAAATCCGCATTTAGTTGACAATTTACTGCAATCCGAGATCTCAAGTCAGATAGCAGTAAAACTCATTTCCGTTTCTCTCAAAAAACCTCTTCCCGCCATCAAATCTGCTCTAAGAGAATACATATCTAAAACAGTAGATCTTTTAAATCTGACGGGTTTAGATATGGCTATGGGGATTCAGTCTATCCATATCAAACAAATATCGAAATCTCTTTATCATTACGCTTCTAGCGGACAAGTTGAGAACTGGGAATATCTTGTTGAGCAATATGTGAGTAATGAGAACCTTGATCTTGAGGTGGATAGCTTAATAGAAGCATTCAGAGCCTTCATTTAGAGGCGTGTAGCGAGATCAGGGATGAAGATTTCGATGATAAGCGATGGCAGGAAAACAAGAAATTTTCTTTGTTCAGGCAGTTTTTGGACCCTCTTGAAGCAGCTATTTGCCGACACATAGCGCGTCAGCCAATACCTCTGCTTGCAGTAGCGGACGCTGCTGAAGCAACACACGAGATAGTTGGCGGATCAGATATTTTAGATGCGATTGCTAAAAGCATCGTCGAAAATCTTGATTACTACGAATATGAAGTAAGAGAGGGCTTGTTCAGCGAAGATGAGAAATCCGATGTTTCATTCGGGATATTCTTAGTTGAGGACTATAGGGAGCACGATGGAATAACGGATGCTCTACAGAGACTATTGGTTGTTATTGATGAAACAGAGGCGATTATCTGCACGACGATTCAGAACAAAACAATGTGACATCATCAAATCGAAGCGAGTTGTCGAAAGAGATTAGCAACACCGCCATTATGCAGTCCTTCAAGCAGTTAGCTTCCTGAATCGGATTTGGATATCGACGGTTTCCAGGCGGGGCTTATAACCCTCTACACTTACTCCCCCACCCAAAACCCGCCCCCATACTGCCCCTCCCCACCACGCATACCGGCGGCTGCGAAACTGTTGGGGTGGGGCCACTACCTCCGGAATTGGGCCTGCTTGGGGTTTGGCTTCGCACCAGCCCTGTCAATTCGCTTGAGGGTGGGAGGCCGCATTCCTTAGAAGTGGGCGGTTGCCCGCCAATCCCTTTCAAAAATGGCACTATGCCCGGGCTGTCACGGCAGATGACTGTCAAGCGCGACAGGCCATGTTTGTTTTGGGTGAGGCGACGGCCCCACTCTCACGAGATGAACCTGAAGCGCCCTTCCCTAAACTTCTGGCCTGCAACCATTGCGGCGGAACGCACGTGTCGTTTCGCCGGTGAGTGGGCAGATACCCGCCCCCTAGACTTTGGATGGGCCAAAAATCGCCGCGCCGATGCTCCCGACCTTTCTTTGGGGAAGGAGGTGCGTTGCGGACATGTGTGAGGGCGGCCCCGACTGTTCGAGAGGCCAGCCACCCTCCGCCTATCCGCAGCGCACAAACGGCAAATCAGACAAGAAACGCCCGCAGAGGGGGCGGTTCGCCGTCGACGATGCGGCAAGCGATTGCGAAGCAAACGCTGAGAGCATCCCAAAGCCAACGACATCTCAACTACCTCCTGCCCGGGGCCCAACCGCCCGCGGGAACGAAAACGCGCGCCCGTAGGAACCCTATGTCGAGATCAAAACCCCTCACCCCGCCACGGGACGCCCAGGGCCGAGCCCGGCCCGGCACGCTGAAGGAATGGAGTGTGCCCCGCGGGCATGACCAGCAATGGCAGCTGAGCGCGGCGGAGCTGGACGAGCTGCAAATTCTGCTGCCCGCCCAGCTGCACATCTTCAACACGGCCAAGCTTTGGCAAATGTGCCCGATGAAGGGGTGCAGGCGGGCGCGGCAATGCACGGGCACACCCAGGGAGCGGGGGCGCGATGGCGGCATGATTCTGGAACGCCCGCCCTGCCCCATTCCAAAATAACAGGCCCGCCGCACCTGTTTGGCGATAAGGGCGCGCCCAAGGCTGGCCCTGCGACGCGGGCGCAGTTCACCGCCTGTTGGGAGGCGTTTCGCGAGGTCATGCAGGTGCTGCGCCCCCACATCCAAACCGCCATTTCCGAGCGGGGCCATTCGCGCTAACAAGGCGCATGGTTCGCGCTTGGCTCACCGCTCTTTTTCTCACTCTTGGCCTTGCGCTGGCCACGCTTGGCTCGGCTTGGGCGAGCGGATGGCCGCCTACTGAGCGCATCGTCACCTACAGCGTGAGCGGTGCGGATGGGCGGGCCATCTATGACGATATTGGCCGCAAGGGGCCGCGCATCACCGAGGCGCAGCGCCCCGTGATCGCGCACATGACCTTCGATCTGAAATGGGGCCGCGACTACAAGAAGACCGGTGCCGGCTGCGTGCTGACGCGGGTGCAGCCCTTCCTCACGATCACCTACACGCTGCCCAAGGCCGAGGGCGTCAGCGGTGAACTGGCGCGCAAGTGGCAGGTGTTTGCCGCGGGCATAGAAGTGCATGAGCGGCAGCACGGCGCCTATGCGCGTATGCTGGCCGAAGAGATCCTCGCGCAAACGCGGGATCTCACCACCGCCTCGGACAATGCCAATTGCGACGGTCTGCGCGCCGCCGTGCAGGTGGAAGTCGCCGACGCCTTCAGCCGCTACAAAGCGCGGAACCTGGAGTTCGAGACCCGCGAAATGTCAGCCGGCGGCAATGTGCACCAGCTGATACTAGGGCTGGTGCAGTAGGCGCGGCGGCTTGTCTTAGTCTGAACCGCTAATCGCCACTGCAGCGCCGGGCTTCAGCACCTTCTGCAAACCGAACGCTACAGCAATCAGCGCTGCGCCGATCAGGTCCGATGTCAGGCCGCCTTCGATCATGAACAGCGCCGCCACGCCGAGCGCGAGGCGCACGGGCCAGGCGGCGAGCTTGCCGGCGAACCAGCCCTGCACCGCCGACGACAGCAGGAAGACCCCGATGATCGCCGTCACACCCGCGCGGCCAACCTCAAGCCAGGTGCCGTCCATCAGCAGCGCTGAATTGTAGAAGAACATGAACGGCACGATGAAGGCGGCGATACCGATCTTGAACGACGTCACCGACGTCTCCATCGGGTTCGCCCCCGATATCCCCGCCGCCGCGTAACTCGCCAGCGCCACCGGCGGAGTGATGGCAGACAAGACGGCGAAATAGAAGACGAAGAAATGCGCCGTCAGCAACGGGATCCCCAGCTGCACAAGCCCCGGCGCTACAACGGACGCAGCCACCGCATAGGCCGCCGTCGTGGGCATCCCCATGCCCAGCAGGATGGAGATGCACATGGCGAAGAAGAGCGCGAGAAGCTGGCTCGACTCGGCGATGCCGAGGAGCAGCGCCGAGAACCGCGCGCCAACGCCCGTGAGCGAGATCACGCCGACAATAATCCCTGCGCAGGCGCACACGGCGATGATCTGGATCGACATGATACCGGCCAGTTCAAAGGCCTTGGCGATGGATCGCAAGCCCATGGCGTTGGGGGTCAACCAGGAGACCATCGCCGCGGCGACGGTCGCCAGCGTGCCGGCTCTGATAACGGAGTAGCCCATAAACAGCGCAGCGATGAGGATGACGATGGGTACAAACAGATAGACCTGCCGCACCATGACGCCGAACTTCGGGAGCTGGTCAGCAGGCATGCCGCGCATGCCCAGCTTAGCCGCCTCAAAATCCACCATGAAGTAGACCGAAACGAAGTAGAGGACGGCCGGGATGATCGCGGCGATAGCGATGTCCGTGTAGGGAATGCCGGTGATTTCAGCCATGATGAACGCGCCGGCGCCCATAATCGGGGGCATGATCTGGCCGCCGGTGGATGCGGCGGCCTCCACCGCACCCGCTGTTTTGCGGTGGTAGCCAACCTTCTTCATGAGCGGGATCGTCAAGGACCCCGTGGCCACGACATTGCCAGCGCTGGTGCCGTTGATCATCCCCATCAGGCCTGATGCGAAGATCGAGACTTTGGCAGGTCCACCGCGGGCGCGCCCGGCCGCGGCGAATGCGAAGTTGACGAAGTAATCCCCGACCTTCGACGCCTGCAGGAACGCCGCAAAGATGATGAACAGGATAATGTAAGTGGACGACACCGCCGTCGTTGGTCCCAGAATACCCGCATCGGTGTAAACTTGACTGAAGAAGCGGGTCCACGAAATGTCAGGTGAGTTGAGGAAGCCGGGCAGAAGATCGCCGGTGAAAACATAGACCAGAAAAACGCCTGCAATGATCACGAGGGCAAGGCCCGCGACACGACGCGTCAGTTCCATGATCAAAGCAACACCGGCCAACGCTGCGATGGAGATTCCGATGGGCGCAAATGGCGTGCCCGTCGAGTTGCGCATCAAGGTGCCATAGATGGTCACAAGGTAAATCGCCACGGCAACAGCACAGACGGAAAGCACAAAGTCGGGCGAACTGAAGGACTTGCGGTGCCGACGGTTGAGCCAGCCGAGCAGGATGCCACCAAAGGTGGCGATCAGCAGTGGCGCTCCAAACCACCACATCTCGGGGTTGCGGAACTCCGGCGAAATACCGTTCCACATCTCGCCACCTGCGATGCGTGAAGCGAAACTGAGCGCCGTTGCGCACGCAAGAAGGGCAGGTAGCAGCAGGATGTAAGAAGCACGGTCGATCCAACTGGTCTGCCGCTCGTCCTCGCCCGGAAAGCCACTGTGGGCCCCAAACAACAGGAAGCCGAGTATCAGCGCACCCGCTACGTGAACGATGCGAAAGTTCCAGGTTTCCATCGGAAATGTCGGAAGAAACGGGACGACAATCCCAGTCCATTCCGAGATCGAAAGGCCATTGAGAGCAGCCATGTGGAAGGCTGCGTAAAGACCGGCTGCAACTGCAATGAGAGTGAAGCGCCAGCCCGAAAAAGTCCGGCGATTGGCCTCGAGCGCCTCTTCATCAACACCATCGGCAATGACAGGTTCATGCAGTTCGCCATGGTCTGCGGTGTTCTGACTGCTCATTGCGCCTCCCCCAGGCGAACGCTGTCCAAGCGCTGCCTCTACAATTTCATGTCTTGGATATTACCACCGCCGCCAGCGGTGCAAACAAAATTGGCCCGACGCAAAGTCTGCGCCGGGCCAATCCTCAGTCAGTCGATCAGGACCGATCAGCCGCCATAGACCATGTCGTCAGCAATGTCGGCACCTGCATTTTCTTTGAACCATTTGGCAGCACCGGGGTGCCACATCA
Organism: Pseudomonadota bacterium; assembly: GCA_039816825.1. GTDB lineage: Bacteria > Pseudomonadota > Alphaproteobacteria > Rhizobiales > Rhizobiaceae > JBCBXA01. Next base: position 28,006 of record JBCBXA010000019.1, read on the forward strand.
GCACGCCGTTCTTGTCCCAGTTCTCGGGCAGGGTCGAACGGGCAGCCTTGTGGATGTTCACCATGCGCTCATTGTCGCTCATCACCACATCGACAACAGCTTCCACGAACGTTTCGGGAAGGTCGCAATTGGCGATGGCGAAGTTCCACATGGACACGGAGCGGGCATCGGCCTGAAGCGTGGTGTAGGTATCAGCGGCAATCGAGAAGTTGCTCACCGGGAAAGCTTCCTGAATCTTGGCCTGCTCTTCTTCCGTGAACTCGATGATGTTCACGTCGGTCTGCACTTCGAGCTGGCTGACAGCCGGAACCGGCACGCCAGCGGCGAAGGCGATAACGTCCAGAAGACCATCTTGGAGCTGACCACCCAGATCAGTCCAACCACCATTGCGGCGCTCAAACTCTACGCCGAGCGTTTCCATCATGCGAGGGAAGTAGGTGTCTGATGTGGAACCGGCGGGACCAAAGCCAATTTTCGCGCCGGCTGGAATTTCGGAAATCGAGGTGATGCCGGACGACGACAGAGCGGTGACCGAGAACGGCGTCTGATACATGGGGAACATGGCACAAGCCTTGTCCATTTGCAGACCCGGCGCGATCGGGTTGGTGCCGCCAAGGCTCTCGGCTGCAGGGCCCATGGTTGTCATGCCAAACTGCGCGTCGCCGGTATGAACGAGCGCCATGTTCTGCATGGGCCCACCGGTGACTTCACCACCGCCCGAAAGCCCCAGCTCTTCCGCAACCAGATTTGCCCAGCCGGAACCATAGGCAAAGTAGGTGCCGCCCTGGCTAGCGGTGCCAACGGTGAAGCTTTCAGGCCAACCGGTTTTGTCGAGGTGGCCAGCGGCCATGGCAGAGGTCGTCAGCGCCGTTGCAGCGACGAGCGATAACACAAGCTTCTTCATTCAATCCTCCCTGAAGATCTGCGTTGGTGCAGGAATTCAGAGATATAGGGCAACGTACCTCGCATCAAATCATGCGGTGCACAAAGAACGCTCAATGCTGAAGGATGTTGCCCGTAGCGCCGCTGGCATCGTCGATTGAGGAGCCAAACGGATAGCCCTTATCATCATCGCAGAACCAGTTCTTGCGGCGTCGGGAGTTCTCCCAGATGACGGGTGAGCCAAGCGACCAGTTCATCGCGAGATTGTCACGGCTGACACGGTTCTCCCACCAACGGGGCTTGATGAAAGTGTTGCCCGTCACCCGGTTATAACTAGGAGTCTGATGACGAACGGTGCCTTGCAGGCCGCAATTGCGGTAGAGATAAACACCGCCGCGCGCCAATCGCTCAAAACGGTTTCCGACGATCTGATTGTGGGCCGAGCCATCGATGGCGATCTGTTCACGCCGACTTTTGACGGCCAAGCGCGAGTTGCGAATGACGTTGTGGCCACTTTCGGCGTCAAAATAGATAGCCACTGACTGGGAATGTCCCGCCAGAACGCTGTTTGAGAACGTGAAGTAAGTGACACCCGGCGCGAGATAGATGGGGATCCGGCCTCGCGCCGTGATGGTGCTGTTCTCTATGGTGACGCCACGGGGCGCCGCCGACTGCGCTCGTTCGATATGGCCAAGACGGATAGACGACTGTCGGACGCGCTCACCCTCGCCATTGACCGACATGCCCCACACTCTCACCGAGCCGTCCACCTGGCAGTTGCGTATGGTGACATCAGTGGGGCGGGACCACTCTCCCGGCGCAGTTTCAATCGAGTTCACTTCAATCGTATCGGCCTTGATGCTGTTGCCAACAAGGCGGCCACCTGCGCAATCCAGGAGCGCGCTGCTGGCAGCTTGCCCACGGAACAGGATCTGCTTGCTGATCGTATCACCGGGCCCAAGAGTTGGAGAACATACCATGGTAAAGGCAGGTTCGGCGGCCGTGGCCGGTGCTTTCAACGACCGCATCTCTTCAGCCGAACAAAGGCGCGCGGCTGAGCCGGCCGCATAGGCGCTTTCGAAGGCAGAAGGGAAAAGCGAAACCAGGACGACGGCCGAAAGGGCCACAATCGATCGAGGAAGGCGTGATTGAGCGAACGTCATGACCGAAGAATAGCGGAAGAAATCTGACCGCTAGATGAACGCGACGCGCAGTCTGAGCACAGCTTCGCACATCGCCATGCGCTTGGAATGCACACTCTGGTCAGCCGGCTGAAAGTGCTCCGCGCTCCTCTGCAATGATCCGCTTTTCTCCCTCGGTTGCGAGGTCAGCTTCCCACCGATCCAGGAGCGGCTCAAGTTTAGAGTTCCAAAGCGGCGGGAAGAGACTCAGCAGCATCATCACCTTGTAGCCATGAGGCATCAGAGGCGCGCCTTCGAGGCTGTGTAGCTCCCAAAAGGGCTTGGATGCGTTGGCATGGTGGTGACTGTGCCGTGGAAGGTTGAACAGAAGCGTGTTGGAGATCAGTCGGTCACAGTTCCAGGAATGGCGTGGCTCAACACGGGAGCCTTCCTCGCGGACAAGGCCATAGTGCTCGACGTAGTTCACAATCTCCAGATACATCTTTCCCGGCAGGCCGAGCAGCACAAATACGATAAGGCCGGGCCAACCCACAAGCACTAGGTGCAGCAACACCAAAGCAACGGACATAAACTGACCGCGCAGCGCCTTATTGTGATGGCTGACAATCGGCAGGTTCTTGCGGCTGAGACGCTTCGTCTCGATCTCAAACGCGTTGACGAACTGACCGATGGTCGAGCGCCAAACGAAAGCCAGCACATATTCGCCCCGACGCGCGGTCGCCGGATCGCGGCGCGTGGCAACGTAACGGTGGTGACCATAGACATGCTCAATGGCGAACGTGGTGTCGAAAGTGAACGCCAGTAACCAGCGACCAATGGTGTAGAGCAGCTTGTCTGCCCGGTGGATCAGTTCGTGAGCCACGTTCACAGCAGCCGCGCCAAACAAGATGCCGACACCCAACACAGCCGCGGTCAATTCCTGTGCACTGGTGGCGGCACGGTTGGCCGCAAAGTCGACTCCCAGTGGCAGCAAAGACGCGTCGAGCCAGGCAATGAAACCGGTCTCGGCACCCGCCAAGGCCGAAGTCAGCAGCGACATGACGAGGGTCAGTGGCAAACACGAGATCAGCCAGGCATTCATCAGCACGGGGTTCAGAGCATGGTCGGCGTCCAGATTGCCAAAGGCTTCGTCGATCCACGTTGCAAACGACACGACGATGATCGGCAACAGCCAAAGCCATGCACCTCCCGCCAAAAGGAGCGCTGAGGACACGACGAGAATGAGGGGCAGAAGACCGTATTTCAGCTGATGGAGCGCGTTGGAAAAGCCACCGGCGCCCACACCGTTTGGACTCGCGTCGGACTGATCGGTATTCGCTGCCATGGTGCCCCTCCTAAAATAGAAACCGATCGGTATCAGATTTAGGCGCGGTCGGCAATTGCGACTTTTTGGGATCAGACGGCTTGAGCTGCGATCGGCGTTGGCGCCCTACGGATCCATGGTCGGGTTTCGTGCCCGGGTCGGGGGTCGCGGGGCACCAGAAGCGAAAGGCACAGCGACACGAATGCCATCGCCGCTCCCGAGAAGAAAACGGCGGCTGGCGACCACAACCACAGAAGGCCGAAGAAAACCGGCGTTGTGACCGATGCAATGTGGTTGATGGTAAAGGCCGTCGCAGCGGTGGGTGCCATGTCAGCCGGATCAGCGATCTTCTGGAAGTAGGTCTTCTGGGCGATGGCCATGGCAAAGAACGCATGGTCCAGAACGTAAAGGAAGGCCCCGGCGGCCACCCACAGGGTGAATGTCCCCGCCAGCGGATTCGCGCCGAACCATTGTGGAGCGGCAGCCAGAGCGTAACCGCTGAACACAAAGATCAGACCAACATATTCCACGATAAGCGCGCGCCGTTCGCCAACGCGGTTGATGAACCGCCCAATCAGCGGAGCCAGAAACATGGAAACAACGCCATTGAGCAGGAACAGCCCGGCGATCACCTCCACCGTAACGCCGTAGCGCTCGATCAGCAGGAAGGTGGAGAAAACGATGAAGATCTGCCGCCGGGCGCCACCCATGAACACCAGCGCATAATAGAGCCAGTAGCGTCGGCGCAAGATGATGCGCTTGTTCTGCGCAACGGGCTGCTCAAAGGGTGGAAACGTGCTCATCGCCCAGATGACGGCCAAAAGGCCCAAGCCGCCCGCAATGGCGAACAGCGACGCAAAACCAAGGCCGAAGGCCCAACCAAGGAAAAGCACGAGGGTGAAGGCAGCCAGCTGCGCCATGGCTCCATAAGAGATGATCCGACCCATAAGGGTAGGCGCGATGTTCTTGGGCAGCCATTGCAGGGACAAGGACTGCTGACAGGCTTCGTAATAGTGAAATCCAATGCTCATGATCATCGTGGTCACGAGGAAGCCAGTGAAACTTGGCAAAAGCCCCGTGACAAGCGTGCCAACGGCCAGCAGCATCAGAGAAACCAGCGCCAGGCGCTGCTCGCGGATGAAGAGGATCAGGAACACGACCAGGAAGGACAGAAAGCCGGGTATCTCCCGAACCGCTTCCTGAATACCAACTTCGGCTCCCGTGAACGCCAGAACATCGACTGCGAAGTTTTTCGACAGCACATTCCAACCGCCGAAGGTGAACTGCATAGTCGCCGCCATGATGACGAGCAGCCAGAACGGATTGCGGGCAAACCGCTTATATTGAGGCGTGTTCGCCTCTCCCAATGTCGATGTGCCCTTGTCGGCCATGCTAGGTGTTGAACTTGAACAGCATCACATCGCCGTCCTTCACCAGATAGTCCTTGCCTTCATCGCGAGCCTTGCCAGCCTCCTTGGCGGCCGTCTCGCCACCCAGAGCGGTGAAATCGTCATAGGCGATGGTCTGGGCGCGGATAAAGCCACGCTCGAAGTCGGTGTGGATCGCGCCGGCGGCCTGTGGCGCCTTGGCGCCGCCGCGCACAGTCCACGCCCGCGCCTCCTTCGGCCCGACCGTGAAGAACGTGATCAGGTTGAGCAGTTCATAGCCGGCACGGATAAGACGGTCCAAACCGCTCTCATCGAGACCCAGCGTCTCCATGAACTCGGCCTGCTCTTCCGGTGGCAGTTGAGCGATCTCCGCTTCGATGGCGGCTGAGACCACGACCGCACCGGCGCCCTGCGCCTTAGCCATCTCGAACACAGCTTCGGAGTGCTGATTGCCGTCAGCCACCGCCTCCTCCTCCACATTGCAGACGTAGAGAATGGGTTTGGCCGTCAGCAATTGCAGCCCCTTGAGCAGCTTCGCTTCCTCCGCATCGTTGACTTCAGTCAGACGAGCGGGCTTGCCATCCTGCAAAAGCGCCAGAGCACGCTCCATAATGGGCAGCACCTGAGCTGCGTCCTTATCCTTAGCCGAGGCCTTCTTGCGGGTTGTGGTGACGCGGCGCTCAAGGCTCTCGAGGTCAGCCAGCATCAGTTCGGTTTCGATAATGTCCGCATCTGCCACCGGATCGACGCGCCCCTCCACATGGGTGATGTCACCATCTTCAAAGCAGCGCAGGACCTGAACAATGGCATCCACCTCGCGAATGTTCGCGAGGAACTGGTTGCCCAGACCCTCCCCCTTGGAAGCGCCTTTCACGAGGCCAGCAATGTCCATGAACGACATGCGCGTCGGCACAATCTGCGCCGACTTGCCGATTTCGGCGATGGCGTCCAGCCGTGGATCGGGCACGGCCACTTCACCCGTGTTCGGCTCGATCGTGCAGAACGGGTAGTTGGCGGCTTGCGCTGCCGCTGTCTTAGTCAATGCGTTGAAGAGTGTCGACTTGCCGACATTGGGCAGGCCGACGATGCCGCAGGTGAAACCCATGGGAAACGTCCGTCTGTTCGGTAGTGCTGTCGGCCTATCGTTGGCGGACGTTCAAATCAAGTTCACCCGACCGGCGGACTGTTCTCCGACAGAAAATTGCCGATCCGCTCTATGGCGCGAACGATGTTCTGTTCGGAGTCTGCATAGCTGAAGCGAATATAGCCTTCGCCAAGGATGCCGAAGTCCGGCCCACCGATAGTGGCGACGCCTGTATCCTCAAGTAGTGCCGATGCCAGAGCTTTGGCCTGCCAGCCAGTCGCTTTGATATTCGGGAAAGCGTAGAAGGCACCTTTTGGCGTTGCACATGTAACCCCTTCAATCGCCTGCATCGCATCAACGGTTAGCTTCCGGCGCGCGTCAAACGCCTCCATCATCGAGCCGACGGCGTCCTGCGGGCCGTCTATGGCGGCGATCCCGGCAAACTGGGAAGGCGTGTTCACGCAGGACCATGCGTTGACTGCGAGCTTGCGCACCGGCTCTACGAGAGCATCTGGCCAGATGCCCCAACCCATGCGCCAACCCGTCATGGCCCAGGTTTTTGACCAACCATTGAGAACGATGAGCCGGTCCCTGATTGAAGGATAGGCCAGGAGAGAGGTATGGGCCTCCCCGTCATAAGTCATCGAGTCATAGATTTCGTCCGACATGACCGCGACGTGGGGGTGTTCATCAAGACCGGCCACAAGCGCATCGAATTCCGCCTTGGGGGTCACGCCACCGGTCGGATTGGCTGGCGAATTGATGATGACAAGGCGCGTGCGGTCCGTGATGAGATCAAGCGTCTCTTCGGCTGAGAATCCAAAACCATTCTCTTCGCGAATGGGGATCGGAACCGGCGTCGCTCCGGTAAACTCGATCATGGACCGATAGATTGGGAACCCGGGATCAGGATACATGATCTCAACACCCGGCGCGCCAAACAGCATGATGGACGCGAACATGGTCACCTTGCCGCCGGGCACGACGATCACATTGTCGGGGGGAACCTCAATGCCGGTTGTTGAGAGGGTCCGGCGCACGACGGCCTCTCGGGTCTCAGGCAAGCCGGTTGCCGGCGTGTAACCATGGGCGCCGTCGCGAAGCGCCTTGATGGCTGCCTCGACAATATGCTCCGGCGTTGGAAAATCAGGCTGGCCAATGCCGAGATTGATAACGTCCATGCCGCCGGCAGCCAATTGCTGCGCGCGCGCCAGGACGGCAAAGGCATTCTCTTCGCCGATGCGAGAGAACGCCTCAACAACAGTGTTTGAAATCGAAACCAAAACAAAACCTCCCGCCTGCGTGCGGGCGAGTTTTAGTTTGATGGTGCGATCAATTGCAAATTCGATGTGGGCGGCCAGTTGGCCTGCCACAACCCGCTCCCGACTTCACCAAAGGACACCAGAGGCTCGCCACCCGGGCCAACCATGACGATGTCGCCACCGGCCATCTTCTGCCAACCCTGCGCCTGCGCGATTTCAGGCATCGCAACGCGGCAGGTCTGAGACAGTTGCAGGCGAGCCAGACGCGGCGAAGGAGACGAGGCAAGCGCACAGCCGCTGCCGTCCGGCCTGCCGATCTGCCACACAGGCAACGTGCCTGGCTTGGTGACAATCGCAACCGGGTCGTCATCGCCGACGCCGGAATATTGCGAAGCCGCATAGAGTGCGAGCCCAGGCAAACTCACCGCCACGGCCAGCACAATGTAGTTTGTGTTTGTCATGAAGCGCCCCTCTTGCATGACGGTTTAGTGCCACAATAGTCGCGGCCCTGTCTTACTGAACGCTTAAAATCCATCTGCGACAAAGGACAGCACGCGTTGTAACGGTAACGCACGGTCGGAACGCTCGGCGCCTAGAGCTCGCAACAGGTCGCTCTGATGACGAGTTGGGGTTCGATCAGGCGTTCCTGCCGGTCCCCAGGACCGCTGATGATGCGCTGCAGCAACGTCTGTGCGGCCAGCCCACCGACCTTGTCCTGGCCATTATCAACGGTGGACAGCGCTGGGTAAGAGATCCGCGCTTCCTCCAGATTGTCATATCCGATGACCGATATGTCTTTGCCGGGGGTCAGCCCGAAATGCTGCAGGCAGGCAAGAACCCCGAACGCTGCAATATCATTGAAGGCGGCAATCGCGTCAGGCCTCTCGCCGGATTCCAGCATGGAATAGCAGGCGTCGAAGGCCGCCTTTCGGGTGCCTTCTGTTTCGAAACGCAAGGCCGGATCGTAAGAGATGCCAGCCTCTTCAAACGCATCCCTATAGCCTGCCAGCCTCATTCGACCGGTGGACGTGGTCGCTTTACCGCCAATGATGGCAACGCGCTTGTGGCCGAGCGAGAACAGGTGTTTGCCGGCCAGGGCAGCGCCCGTGCGGTCGTCACCACGGATGCAAGGCACGGGCGCATCCTCGACGGTCCGAGCAACGAGTGTCACCGGAAGCCCGAAATCCTCAATGCGCCTGATCTCATCGGCGTCGGTACCGACAGACGGACACATGATCACGCCATCCGCTCCAAACTGCATGAGCGTGGACACAAAGCTGCGTTGCTTCTCCAGACTGTCACCATGATTGCACAACAGAAACGTACGACGGGTGAGCGCCAGTTCTTCTTCAATCGAACGCAGGATTTCAGCGAAGAAGGGGTTGATCACCGTGTGGATCAGCACTCCCACAATGTCAGACCGGGCTGTGCGCAGGCTTGCGGCGCGGCGGTCGTAAATATAGCCCATCTCGCTGGCGGCGAGCTTGATGCGATCACGGGTGGTTTCCGCCACCAGCGGGCTGTCTCGCAGCGCAAGCGAAATGGTTGCCGTGGAGAGCCCCAGCTCCTCCGCAATCCGCGATAAGGTGACTTTCCGGCCCAACGCAATCCCACCGGCTAAACAAGGTGCTCGAAGGGACCATGTTTGCAACAGCCGGTCAAATGGGTCAGTCGTTCAAAGCGCTTTTGACACCGCTTAGTGCCGAAAAACGATACCGGCGTCGCGCAGCAGCGCAGGAATCTGCTTCTTGAATTTGAAGAAACCGGCCGTGGCGTAGGGCCAGGCCCGCTGGTCCCAGCCTCGGACCAGTTCGGCGACTGACAGGTCAAACTGGTTGCGGGCCCTTGCCTTGAACGCATCCATGCCATCGCGCACCCAACCAGCGGGTACATAGGGAGTGACGATCTGCTGAACGCCAGCTGATTGCAGCTCTGCCAGAACATCGTCGGACGCTGTCATAGGCAGCCGCTCGGCATCGAAATAGGCCGCACAGTCAGCCAGTTGATTTTGGAGGGCGGCCTCAGTCCAGCGAACCGAGGCGTAGTCGGCTTCGACCGACGGTGAACGGTGATTGGCGAACGATAGTCCCACCACATGACTTACGCTCACGCCATTCGGCATCTGGAGACTTTCGTAACCATTGTCTTCGCCGTGCAGCAAAAGCGCCGTCGGCGAGCCGGCGGCGAGTTTTGGAAAGCCCGAAAGATCAGGCATTTCAGCTGGCTCCAATGGAGGCTCCTCAAGCGGGTCAGGCGCCTCGTCCAGATTTCGCGGGTTGAAGCGTCGGTCCGTGAACTTTGCAATATTGGACGCGGTCGCAACGTAGTGCTTGCCCCGGCTGTGGAGCCCGCCAACCCAGCGCCATGAGAGCGTGTTCGACGCCGGATCGCCATCAATGAGATGCTGAAGAAAGAAGTCTGCGCCCAATTCCCAAGGCAGGCGCAACGTGAAAATCCAAATCGACGCGAACCACATGCGCGCATGGTTGTGGAGCCAGCCTGTCTCCACCAGCTCCTGCGCCCAATGATCAAATCCATCCGCACCCGCGCGCCCTGAAATCGCAGCCTCATAATCAGCCTGCAGCGTGTCATCTTCTTCAAGCTGCGAGAGCCAGTGGTCGCGACCGTCCACATAATCGCGCCAAACCTCGGGCCGCTGCTCCAGCCAGCCTTTGAAGTAGGTGCGCCAGAAGACCTCCTGAATGAATTTCTCCGAGCCCTGAAGGCCATATTTTTCCAAGACATGCTGGGAGATCTCATGCTCGCTGATCAGCCGGTGCCGAATGTAAGGCGACAGGACAGACGTCTTGGATCCGCCCATGCCGCCAAAATCAAAATTGCGCCCCTCCCGATATCGCTTGCCCGCAGCGGGCAGAAATTCGGCCAGACGTTCAAGACCGGCGGTGCGGGTAGGAAGGGGTGAAATATCGGTCATGTCGGCCATGTTTGCGGATGTCGGTCGCGCCCTAGTTAGGGCGGTGACGCTGGAGGTGCAGATGGGCGATATGAGTGATGACAAAAAACCGCGCTGCATTGTGATCGGCGCCGGGATGGCCGGGCTGACGGCAGCGCACAAGCTCGACGACGCCGGATGGGCCGTGACCGTGCTGGAAAAGTCCCGCGCCATTGGCGGACGTCTGTCGACGCGCTCGACAGACTGGGGACCCATCGACCACGGCGCGCAATATGCGACGGCCAAGGGCAAGCCCTTCCGGGCACTGATGACCGGATTGTCGAACAAAGGCTCCGTCGCCCTTTGGGAGCCGAACGGCAAAGATCGTGACGGCGAGTGGCATGTCGGGCACGGCGGCATGAGCCACATGCTCCAGCCGCTGGCCGATGGTCTGAATATCGAATTCTCAACCACCGCGACCGGCGTGAAATCCACGGCAGGCATGGCAAGCGTGTCGTTGGACGATGGCACGAGCATCCAGTGCGAACTTTGCGTGATTGCTGCTCCCTCACCCCAAGCGCAACACCTCACAGGCGGTGCTGACGGCCCGTTCCCCGCACTGTCAGGGGTTGAATATGCCCCCTGTTATGCGGGCCTGTTCGTCTTCGAACGGAAACTCGACCTGCCGGACGTTGTCCGCCCAGACGGCGACATCGCCTGGGCAGCCCGCTGCAACTCCAAGCCCGGGGGTGATGGTGAACTGGATCGCTGGGTTGTCCACGGCTCGCCCGACTGGAGCCGGCAAGTTCTGGAGACCGGCAAGACTGAAATGGTCGAGCCGATGCTCGACGCCTTCAGCGCATCAAGCGAGACCGACCTACCTTCAACCCTCTACGCCCGAGCCCATCGCTGGCGCTACAGCCTGGTCGAGACGCCCCTGGGCGAACCCTTCCTCCTTGATCCGACAGGCCGCATGGGCGTGATTGGTGACGGAATGTTAGGCGGACGCGTGGAAGCTGCTTTTGAAAGCGCGCGGCAGTTCTGCGATCACATCAAAACCCGTGGCTGACCGGGCTTCAGCCTCGAAAGACGGTGGCCAGGCGGCTATATAAAGCGCAGCGGGAGATATTTATGCTCGACAAACCCAAAGCGCCACCACGCACACCAGTCACCGTCCTGACCGGCTATCTGGGTGCCGGAAAGACCACACTGCTCAACCGGATCCTGACGGAAAACCACGGCAAGAAGTACGCCGTCATCGTCAATGAGTTCGGAGAGATTGGCATCGACAATGATCTCATCGTTGAGAGTGACGAAGAGATCTATGAGATGAACAATGGCTGCGTGTGCTGCACCGTGCGGGGCGATCTGATCCGCGTGGTTGAAGGCCTGATGCGGCGGCCGGGGCGCTTCGACGCCATCGTGGTCGAAACCACCGGCCTCGCCGACCCCGCACCCGTGGCACAGACTTTCTTCATGGATGACGATGTCCGCGCCAAGGCGGAGCTGGATGCTGTGGTGGCGCTCGTTGATGCGAAACACTTCATGCAGCGCCTCGAGGACAGCCCGGAGGCCACCGAGCAGGTGGGCTTTGCCGATGTGGTGCTTCTCAACAAAACCGATCTTGTCGACGAAGCCGAAGTGGCAGCGGTCGAGCGCGCCATCCGCTCCATCAACCCGATGGCTGAGGTGCACAAGACCGAGCGCAGCGCCGTATCCATGGACACGATCCTGGGCCGGCACGCCTTTGATCTTGAAAAGGCGCTCGAGCGTGACCCGCATTTCCTCAACCAAGGGAATACAGAGGACGACGACCACCATCACCATGATGAGTCGTGCGGTCCGGATTGCAGTCACGATCATCATCACCATGACCATGAAGGCGGCATTCACGGCTCCGACATCGGCTCTCTATCGCTTTCTGCAGCGGAGCTGGACCCGGGCAAGTTCTTCCCGTGGATCAACCACCTCACCCAGACCGATGGCCCCGATATTCTTAGGCTAAAGGGCATTCTGGCGTTTGACGGGGACGACAAGCGCTATGTCGTTCAGGGTGTGCATATGATCATTGAAGGTGATCATCAGCGGGACTGGAAGAGAGACGAGGAGCGCCGGTCGCGACTGGTCTTCATCGGGCGCAAACTGGACCGCGAAAAGATCGAGGCCGGGTTCAACGCCTGTCGCACGACGCAAGAGGCAGCCTGACCATCCATGCAGCCCTTTCTTGCCCCGTTTGAGTTCGGGGAATATGTCGAGTTTGCCGGGTTCCTAGCGGAGCATCCCGTTTTCGCCTTGGCCGACGGACAGATCCGGATGTTCACCGATGAAGGCGAACAGACGCTTCAGGCCCATGACGGGTTGACCTGCGCCACCATCGCGCATGACGCCAAAAGCCTGATCACGGGCGGCGAGGACGGCAAAGTTCTCTCAACCAATGCGAAGGGCGAATACACAGAACTTGGTGCGGTAGAGCGCAAGTGGATCGATAGCGTCGCCACTGGGCCGAACGGGGTTGTTGCTTGGTCCGCCGGAAAAGAAGTGACCGTCAAAAACGGTGACGGCATCCACACATTCAGCCACGAGAGCACCGTCGAAGACATCGCCTTTGCACCCAAGGGACTGCGGATCGCCGCTGCGCGTTACAATGGGGTGGATCTGTATTGGGCAGGCACCGAAGCGGAGCCGCAATCGCTTGAGTGGGATGGCCCACACAATCTGGTGCGGTTCTCGCCCGATGGCCGCTTTCTTGTGACCTCCATGCAGGAGAATGTTTTGCACGGCTGGCGGCTCGACACTGGCGCGCACATGCGGATGGCTGGCTACCCGACCAAAGTGAAGAGCCTCGACTTCACGGCATTCACATCCAAAGGCGGCAAGTGGCTCGCCACTTCTGGTGCCAATTCGGCCGTCTTGTGGCCCTTCACCGGGCAGGAAGGGCCTATGGGCAAAGTGCCTCGGGAACTGGGTACGCGGCCTGAAAGCGTAGTCACTCAAGTAGCCTGCCACCCCAAAGAAGCCGTCGTCGCCATTGGCTATGCGGATGGTCTGGTGGGTCTGGCCGCGATTGAGGGCGAAACAGAGACCGTCGTACGCCCGGCGGGCAAAGCTGCCGTCACGGCCTTTGGTTGGAACGAAACGGGCACTCAACTGGTCTTCGGAACAGAAGATGGAGCGGGCGGGCTTGTCGATATGTCGAACTAGCCTGTGCTGCACGACCGCAACATCCTATCGAGATAGCAGCTTTGTGTTCACCACACGGCCGAGTAACGCTTGGTAAGGATGCGTGCGCTAGCTAGTGTTGTGAGCAACGCAGTGACAGCCGTGAGCCCAACATGACTGATTTCTCCGACACAAAATTCTCCCGCCGCGACCTGATGCTGGGCCTTGGTGCCGCATCATTGGCGAGCGCTGCGGGCATCTCCCCTGCCCTCGCCGACATGCCCAAGGGCGTGAAGTGGGTAGACTACGGGAACCCCAAATACACTCCGGGATCCATTCTGATCTCAAACTCCAAGCGCCGCCTGTTGCTCGTCCACGAGGACGGCAAGGCTCTGCGCTATCCCGTGGCCGTTGGAAAACCATCCGAACAATGGACGGGCATGCTGCCGGTAACGAACAAGGTTGAAGGCCCGATCTGGTACCCAACACCCTCCATGCGTGAGAAGAACCCGGATCTCCCAAAATATGTGAAAGCGGGTCCGAAGAACCCCATGGGCACCCATGCCATCTATCTTGGCTGGACGTTCTACCGGATCCACGGCACCAATTCGCCCGGTTCCATTGGTCGTGCAGCCTCTTCTGGCTGCTTCCGCATGTACAACAGCCACGTCAAAGACCTGTACGCACGCGTGCATTTCGGAGCGCCCTGTTACGTCACGGCGTAAGCGCTCAAGCCTCTAACCCAGGACAGCGTCAACTGCGGTCAAAGAGCTTCCTCAAGCCTTCAGCCATTGCGCCAAGACCAGATGCCGGTTTCTGTTCCGGCAACTGCGCCTCTTTTCGCGGCTTCTGGCCGCCGGACTTCGCGCGCGCTGCCTTGGCAGGCGCCCCACTGGCCCCGGCCTTAGCTTCGTTTTGAACGGCGAGAGCGGCGCGGTTCATAAAACCCGCGGCATCGTCTTTGAACAGCATGCCTATGTCGTCGCCTATCGCATCCAGAAGCGGTTGCAGCCACGCCTGATCCGACTTGGCAAAATCGCCCAAAACGTGTCCATTAACCCGCGCCTTGTCGCCGGGATGGCCGATGCCGAGGCGCATGCGCACATAGTCTTTGCCGATGTGCGCGTCAGTGCTTTTGAGGCCGTTGTGGCCACCATGCCCGCCGCCCGTTTTCACCCGCACCTTGCCAGGAGCCAGATCCAGCTCGTCATGCATGACGATGACATCGGCGGGCGCGAGCTTGTAGAAGCGAATGGCTTCGCCGACGGCTTGGCCTGAGACATTCATGAAGGTTTGGGGTTTCACGAGCAGGGTCTTCACACCTGCAATCTGGCCGTCCGCAACTTCCGCCGAGAACTTCTTGCGCCAGGGGGAGAAGCCATGGCGGCGGTGAATCTCATCCGCCGCCATGAAGCCAATATTGTGCCTGTGACCTGAATATTTGGCCCCAGGATTTCCAAGACCGACGACAATGCGCATGGCGTGTCTCCCGGCCCGGAACGACGCTTACTCGGCGTCGTCTTCCTTGACGTTGATGCTCTCAACTTCATCCGCTGCCGGAGCTTCGGTCTCTTCTTCTTCAGAAGCGCCGCCGCCTGGAGCCTGGATGGTCAGAAGCGTGAAGTCGCGGTCCTGAATGGTTGGAACCACGCCCTTGGGCAGATCAACAGCGGAGATGTTCACCACATCACCGATCTGTGCGTCAGTGATGTCGACCGTGAGGTTCTCTGGGATCGAGTCCGCAGGAACTTCCACTTCCACGACGTGGCGGACAACGTTCAGAACACCGCCAGCTTTCAGCCCGGCAGACGCTTCT
>JBCBXA010000001.1:0-135583 GCA_039816825.1 Pseudomonadota bacterium
CAGAGGGGAATTGCTGTGCTCGCTGAATTTGGACTGACCGTGTTTGATCTCGTGGTGGCGGCCTTTGTGCTGCTGGCGATCTTCGTTCTGTTTTCAGGCGTTAAAACGGTGCCTCAGGGCTTCAACTACACAGTCGAACGGTTTGGCCGGTACACGCGCACTCTGCGCCCCGGGCTGTCGGTCATTGTGCCGTTCATCGATGGCATTGGTGCCCGCATGAACATGATGGAGCAGGTGCTCGACATCCCGACTCAGGAAGTCATCACCAAAGACAATGCGACCATCACTGCAGACGGCGTCACCTTCTATCAGGTCCAGAATGCGGCTCAGGCTGCCTATGAAGTGGACCGACTTGAGAATGCCATCGTCAACCTGACCATGACCAACATCCGTACGGTGATGGGTTCCATGGACCTGGACGAGCTTCTCGCAAAGCGCGACGAGATCAATGAGCGCCTTCTGCGTGTCGTCGATCTGGCCGTCCAGCCATGGGGCGTGAAGATTACGCGCATTGAGATCAAGGACATCTCACCGCCGCGCGATCTGGTCGAAAGCATGAACCGCCAGATGAAGGCGGAGCGCGACAAGCGCGCGGAGATCTTGGAAGCTGACGGCACAAGGCAGGCGGAAATCCTGCGCGCTGAAGGTGAAAAGCAGGCCGCCATTCTGACGGCTGAAGGTCAGCGTCAAGCCGCCTTCCTTGAAGCCGAGGCGCGCGAGCGGGAAGCGCAGGCAGAAGCCGAAGCGACGCGCATGGTGTCGGAAGCCATTGCTGGCGGCGATGCGCAGGCCATCAACTACTTCGTTGCGCAGAAATATCTGGAAAGCCTGTCCACCATCGGCTCTGCGCCGAACCAGAAAGTCATCATGCTGCCCATGGAAGTGACGGGCGTGCTCGGCTCTCTTTCGGGCATTGGCGAGATCGCCCAAGAGGTGTTCAATGGAGGCTCCGGCGGTGAGAAACCCGCCAAGCCGGTCCGGTCGGCCCGCACATCTCAATCAAGCCTGTCGCCGCAGACCACCCCGCCGCCATCGCTCCCCGACAGCCCTGTGACGTCCGGTTCTGCCGGTCCATGGGGCACCGATGATGGAGCATCCTGATGATCGCTGAGTTCTTCAAGGAGTTGGGGGCCTGGGGCTGGATTCTTGCAGCCCTGCTGTTTCTGGGTATCGAGATCATGGCGCCGGGCTTCCTATTCCTGTGGCTTGGTGTCGGCGCGCTGCTGGTGGGGCTGATAGGCCTGCTCGATCTGTTCGGTGCTGGCTGGATGAACCCTTATGCGCCATGGATTGCTTTTGCCGTGTTCAGCCTGGTCGCCGCGCTTATCGGACGCAATCTGTATGATCCGCGCAAAAGCCCATCGGACGAACCCAATCTCAACGATCGTGCCGCTCAACTCGTTGGCAAGACCGCAGTGCTCATGGAGCCTATGGAAAGCGGCGAGGGCCGCGCGCGTGTTGGTGATACGGTTTGGCGCGTGAGCGGCCCACCGAGCCCGGCGGGTGCTCGTCTGACGGTCCTGTCCCATGACAGTGGCCGCCTTGTCCTGGGCGAACATACCGGCTGACGGTGCGGTCTTTTCTTGCGCGTGGCGCAATAAAGACTTTCATGACCGCCTGTTACTTGCGTTTCCGCGATCGGTCATTCTCTATCCAAGGAGAATGCCATGACCCATAGCTTGCAGTCCTCAACCTCTATACGGGCGCTGGAGCCCAGCGATCATCCCGCGCCTGCCGGTACCCGGATCGGCCACGTTCACCTCAAGGTCTCGGACCTCGACAGAGCGCTTAGCTTCTACCGCGATGTGCTCGGCTTTGAAGTCATGGCGCGATACGGCACCCAGGCAGCCTTTCTTGCTGTCGGCGGCTATCATCACCAGATCGCGCTGAACACATGGCAGAGTAAAGATGGGGCGCCTCCGCCCCGGGGCAGCACGGGCCTCTTCCATACGGCGATCCTCTATCCCGAGCGTGTGGACCTTGCGCGCGCTGTCCAGCGCGTCTTGGATGCCGGTATGGCTCTGGAGGGTGCCAGCGACCACGGCGTCAGCGAAGCCGTCTACCTGCAGGACCCGGATCAGAATGGCGTCGAGCTGTACTGGGACAAGCCGCGAGGCCAGTGGCCCATCACCGTCGATGGGCACATCGGTATGAGGACCGATCCGCTGGATCTGGGCGGCCTGCTGGCAGAATTAGCCTAGCCGTTCACGTGTTCCCACACTTTTGAGACGGCGACAGAGCCTTCTCCAACAGCGGATGCAACGCGCTTCACTGAGCCGGCCCTGACGTCGCCCACGGCAAAGATGCCATGGTGGGATGTCTCGTAGGTCGACCGACCACCGGCATCCCGGCCTGTCAGGACGAAGCCACGCTCATCCAGTGTAACGCTCTCCGGCAGCCAGTCGGTGAACGGGTGCGCTCCGATCATGATGAAGGCTGCTGCGCAGTCGATGGTCAGATCATCCCTGCCATCGCCGCGTGCAATGGTGACTTTCTCAAGCCGCTGCTCGCCGTGGAGTTCAGCGATCTGGGAACTGTAGTGGATGGTGATGCGCGGGTCGGCTTCCAGGCGGCTTGTGAGATAGTCGGACATGGATGCAGCGAGGCTGGTGCCCCGGACCAACAGATGCACGTGATTGGCGCTGCGGGACAGGTACATGACGGCTTGTCCGGCCGAATTGCCGCCGCCCACAACGATGGCGTCGCTGCCTTTGCACAAGCGTGCCTCAACCTCGGTGGCGGAATAGTAGATGCCTGCGCCTTCGAACTCCTCGAGCCGTTCGAGTGGCAGGCGGCGGTACTGAACGCCCGTGGCGACGATAAGCGATTTGGCGCAGACGGTGAGGGATTGGGCGGACCCGTCGGCGCTGCCGCATATGGTTGCTGCAAACAGGCCATCCTCTTGCTGTTCCACGTCACGGACCCGCCGGGGCATGGTGAATTTGGTGCCAAACTTCATGGCCTGCAGTTCACCCCGCCACACCAAATCGCCCCCCGAGATGCCAGTGGGAAAACCCATATAATTCTCGATCCGGCTGGATGTGCCGGCCTGACCGCCCACAGCGATGTCTTCGACAACGAGAGCGCTTAGGCCCTCTGCACCGGCATATACTGCTGCCGCGACGCCAGCCGGGCCGCCTCCGACGATCAGCGTGTCGAAGATCTCCTTGTCTTCGATCTCGAGGTCGAGGCCCAGAACGGCCGCCACCTTGAGCGGCGTTGGTTGCTGGATCTTGCGGTCGCGCCCATAGACGACGACGGTTTCGCCAATCGGGCATTCATTCCCCTGCCAGATGTCCATGGCCTCCTGCGACCCGTATTCCACCAGACGATAGGGAATACGATTGCGCGCCGCGAAGGTTTGAAGGGCCAGAACGTCTTTGTCGTCGGCTCGGCCCACGATCCGCAACGACGTGTCCTTGTCCTCAATCTGCCGTCGGCGACGCGCGGCAAAAACCGTCAGTATGATGTCTGACATCTCTGGAATGCGTGACATCAGGTCCAACAGGGTCTCCCGCGACACCACGATGCATTTGGTGGGTTGGATGGCTTTCAGGGGCAGCGAGTGGGAGCCTCCGGCGATCAGACCGATCTCACCCATGAACTGGGTTGGTCCTAGGCTGGCCTCCAGATATCGTTTTCGGGTGTAGGGATCGATGACGATCACTTCCCCTTCCAGGAGATAGTGAAACTTGTCCATTCGATCGCCGGTCTCTGCGATGATCTCGTCTTCGGCAAACTCGACGATCTCGCCCGCCTGACGCAAGGCGTCCACATGCTCCGGCGCCAGTGGTGTGCGCTGCATGACCTTAAGGTCGTCGCCAATTGTATCCATCTATGTCTTCCTCACTCGTATCAGTGTGAAGATAGTTGGATTTCAGAGGCTGTCACCCAGTGGCAGGGGCGGTTCTTCCTTCATCAGCAAAATCGAGATGCGTCGGTTTGCGGTGAGGAACGGGTCGTTGGGGAAGAGAGGCTGAGCATCGGCGCGGCCGATTACGGAGTGCAGGCGTCCGTTTGACAGGCCAGACTGCACGAGCAGCATGCGCGCCACATTGGCCCGGTCCGACGAGAGTTCCCAGCCCGTATAGCTCGGGTCTGCATAAAGTTGCCCAGCCGTTGTGTGGCCGGTGATGCGAATGCGATTGGGCAGGCGCTCAAGCGCCGGAGCCAGTGCGGCCAACAGGGTCTTCACCGACTGATAGGGAATGCGCGAGCCTTCGGCGAACATAGACCGACCTTCCTGATCGACAAGATGGATGTTCAGCCCTTCTTCGGTTTCCTCAAGCACGATGTTCTTCGAAAGGGCGGCGATCTCCGGCAGGTCCTGCCAGGCTTGTCGAAGTGTCGCCACGGCGGAAGCGAACTGCCGTTCGATTTCAACATTGCTGCGCTGGTCGTCGCGTGTGTTGTCTTCCTGTCCCTGGATGCGTTTGAAGTCTTCCTGGGTGTTGGAAATGTTGGATTCGTCTTCGGTGTCGATGATGGAGACGTCCTTTAGGAACTGCCGGATCGGGCGACCCTCGACTTCAAGAACACCCGACAGCTTGATGTCGGTTCGAATGCCGAAGGCTTCCCGCATGGAGCCAGCCACGATTTGCAGACGTTCCTTGTCCTGCACTGAAAACGAGATGATGAGGACGAAGAAGCAGACGAGAATACTCATCAGGTCGGCAAAGGTAACCAGCCATTCGGGCACGCCGCCGCCCTGCTTCTTCTTTCGGGCCGACATCAGGCGGCCTCAGCCTCTTCCATCAGTCCGGCGCGCTGGCCTTCAGGCAGATAAGCGATCAGCATCTCACGGATCAGGGCAGGGGACTTGGCGTCTCTGATCTGCACCACACCATCAATGATGAGGGTTTGATTGAGTTCTTCCACGCCGAACTTGGCTTCGAGTTTATCGGCGATGGGCAGAGCGACCAGGTTCGCCAGCACCGCGCCGTAGAGCGTGGTCAGAAGTGCAATCGCCATGGCGGGTCCGATGGTCGACGGATCGTCCATGTTCGCGAGAAGCTGGACCAGGCCGACCAGCGTTCCGATCATCCCGAAGGCCGGTGCCGAGTCGCCGAGAGCCTTGAAGACCCGTTGGCCCTCTTCCAGGCGGGTCATGTAAAGATCGCGCTCCCGCTCCATGGCGCCGCGAATGAAGGCTACGTCATAGCCATCGGCAATGTATTGAACGCCCTTGGCCAGATTGGTGTCCGAGACCTCCGCATTCTCAAGGCCCAGCGGGCCGTTCTTGCGCACCAGGTCTGCCAGTTCACAGATCTGCTCGACCATGGTGCGAGGATCGGTTTTCTTATGGGTGAATGCGACTTTGCCGCCCGTCGCGAATGCGCCCAGCACACCGGATAGGGGAAACCGGATCAGGGTGGCGCAGATGCCGCCGCCAATGACGATCAGAACGGATGCGACATCGATGAACTGCGAAATGGAACCGCCAAACAGCATGGCTGCGACAATGATCGCAAAGCCTGCGATGATGCCGATGATGGTCGCTAAATCCATGGTGCCCTCCGGGGGTCCGCGCGCATGGGCGGGCGTTTTGAGCCACAAGCTAGGAAATCGTGGTAAATCTGCCGTTAAGACGGCGACTGCCCTTGGGTGATCGCCCATGCTGATTGCTGGGCCGGATTGGTCTGGCGGACCGGCGGGGCGGACTGGTGGGGCGCAAGCGTTCGTTAACCAAGGCCGTTTACGGTTTGGGAAGATTTGGTCTCCGCGTGGAGCGGGGGCACTCTTGCGCGGATCAGCCCTTGTCCCTTTTCAACCGGCCCCTTTCCAATAGGACATCAAGGAAGCTCTCGCCTCGTGTTGTGAAGCGGGCGACCGCGATGCTGCTCTGTGCTGCATCTGCTCTGGCGCTGGCCATTCCAGCTGCGGTCGCGCAGACTTTGGACAACAATTCACTGGCACCGCCTTTGCTGGATGATCTGCGGACCTCCCGGGCCACCAATGACCCGCTGGTGGTGAACAATTCCACCCTCAGAAGCCAGACCGGAAACACCACGGCACAAGCCCCGAACTCTCAAACTCAGCAACAGGTGCTCGGTGCCGATCCCCAAACCACGGGGACGGTTGGTTTGCGCGGTGAGTTGCGGCCTGAAGCGCCGGTCAACAGCGCAAATCCTATCGGTGCCCTTGGCCCGCCCGACAGTTCCTTGCCGAGCGGCCCCGCAGCCCAATTGGCCAATGCCGAGGGACCAACATTTGAGCCCGAGCCAATCGAAGATCCGTACGCGCCGCAGCCGCTGCGCCTTGGGACATTCAATGTCAACGGAGAGGCGACCCTCACCTATGGCCGCTCCAGCAACCTCTCCAATTCGGCGGGCGGAACGCCAGGACGCTTCTCCAACTTTTCCTTCACAGGCGGCGCTGTTTCTGACTGGTCTCGTCATCAACTGCGTTTCACAAGCGCGGCTGACATAGATCTCAACCGACCAACATTGCGAAACCGGCCCACTGATATCGACCTTGATGCGGCTCTGCGTCTGGATTTGACCGAGGGCTCATCGGTGACGCTCACCGCGGGCTACGGGCTTTTCACCGAGGATGCGTCGTCGCCAGATGCATTGATCATCGGCAACGATAACCCGTTCTTGGCCGAGTACGATCTGGGCATTCAATATGATCGGAACGTAGGCCTGATCGGCCTTCAACTGCGTGGTGGACTGACCGCTGCGCGTTATGGCGACATCAAGATTGCCGGGCAGCCTGCGGTCGCCCAAACGCAGCGCGACCGGAACGGCGCTACACTGGGGGCAAGACTGAGCTATGATGGTGGCGGCCGCATAACGCCGTTTGTTGATGTCGAGTATGAATTGGGTCGTCGGGTTACGCGTCTGGACGCCAATGGCTTTGATCGCAGGTTCAATGGTCTTCGCGCCTCCATGGGTGCCAATGTTGAACTCAGCGGCAAGCTCAGCGGGTCTCTGCAAATGGGATATGGCCGGCGGGACTATGCCGATGTCAGACTGCAGGATGTTGGCGGGTTCACCGTCGATGGCAGTCTGGATTGGCGCGCCAATGATCGCGTCACGGTGGGCCTGAACCTCAATACGGACTTTGCAGGGTTGGCCACGGCTGGCGTCAGCGGATCAATTGCGCGAGGCGCTGGCATGTCGGTCGACTGGCAGGCCACCGATGCCCTGGCCTTTGGCGTGGATGCCAATTTGTCTCAAACTCGATATTCCAACGCTGACCGGGACACCCGATATTCGCTGTCCGCTTCGGCTGATTACTGGCTGACACCTCATGCCGGCCTGACCGGTGAAGTCAGCCGGACCCGCCAGGTCAGTAACCGTATCGGCGCAGCCTACACGGCAACCAGTGTGGAAGTCGGCTTGAAGGTGCGACATTAAAGACGCGTCATCTGCCGTTGGGGTAGGCGATTTCACAGAGCTGCCTTATTTGGTAAACAGACACTTTAGAAATTCCCTCTAGCTTTACGCAATTATGAGCGTGCTTTGCTTCAGGAGGTTGCTATGAGCCGGCTTCAAAGACTGATTGTCATGGTTTTGGCCGTTGCGGTTGTGGGGCCGCTGTTCGTGACATCGGCGTCGGCAGACGCCGGGTTTCAGAAATGGATACGTGACTTCTACCCCGTCGCAGCACGTGAGGGGATCAGCCGCTCAACCTATGATCGCGCCTTTGCCGGTGTCTCGACGCCCGATCAGACAGTGCTGAAGAAAGCGCGTTATCAGCCTGAGTTTCGCTCGTCGCTGCGGAAGTATTTCTCCACACGCGTCAATGATTTTGCGATCCAGAAGGGGCGCAAGATGGAAGCCAGGTGGCGCACAACTCTCGAACGGATTGAACGGCAGTTCGGCGTGGACCGCTGGACGCTGATGGCCATCTGGTCAATGGAGTCGAGCTTCGGCTACATTCTCGACAAGAAGTACGCCAACCACAACATCGTTCGCGCGCTGGCCACGCTTGCCTACGCTGATCCCAAGCGCAAGAAGTTTGGTCGGGGTCAATTGCTCGCAGCTCTGAAGATGCTCGAGCGCGGATACATTCGACCTGACCAATTGAAGGGCTCCTGGGCTGGTGGCATCGGTCACACCCAGTTCATTCCCGGCAGCTATTTGCTCTACGCCGTCGACATGGACGGTGACGGGCGCAGAGATATCGTCAATTCAATTCCTGACGCGCTCGGCACAGCTGCCAACCTTTTGGCCAAGAACGGATGGCAGACCGGAAAAACCTGGGGTTACGAGGTCATGGTGCCCCGGGGTTTTAACTATGGACTGCTCAATGATCCCAAGTTCACGCTCGGCCAATGGTCTCACAAGGGTTTGAAGCGGCCCCTGGGCAACCCCTTCCCACGACCCAATGAGAACGCGCATCTCAAAATGATCGCAGGCGCAACGGGGCCTGCTCACCTCATGATCCGCAACTTCTACGTGCTGAAGAGATATAACAATTCGAACAAGTATGCCTTGGCCGTTGGACATCTTGCGGATCGAATGCGCGGATTTGGCGAGTTTGCCACGCCGATACCCAATGACAACGGCACGCCAGGCCTCAGCATCGCGGAGTCGAAAGACCTGCAACGACGCCTGAAAGCCAAGGGCTTCTACGAAGGCGAGATCGACGGGAACATTGGCTCTGGATCCAAGGCTGCCATTCTTCAATATCAAATTTCCGTCGGGCTGAAGGCTGATGGGTTGCCGTCGCCCAAGCTGTTGCAAAAGATGCGTGGCGGATGAACTTTTTATCCAAAGCATTGTGCAGGAAGGCATCGGGCCTGTTTGTCCGCCTGTGCCTTTCTCTGGGTCTGACTCTTGCCTTCACCGCATATGTTTCGCCTTTTGACAGAGCTGAAGCGCAACAACGGAACTTCTTTGAACGGTTGTTTGGCGGACGGCGAAACGCCAAGCCAGAAGCGGCCAAGCCGCGCATAGTCAAAAGACAAAGCACAACAAAGCGGCGATCGACGCAACGCCGCAGTCAGGCCTCATCGCAACCCAGTGCGCCTGCTCCCGAAGCGGTTGAGAAGGTTGAGAACGCGTCCGTTGTTCTGGTGGCCGGAGACTTTTACGCTGGTGCCCTGGCAAGAGGCCTGCAAACCGCCTTTGCCGGCGATGCAGCCATTCGTGTGGTGAACCGCTTTAATGGCAATTCCGGCCTTGTTCGGGATGATTTCTACAATTGGCCTGTCGAACTTGGACCCATTATCGATGAACTGAAGCCTTCAGCACTCGTCTTCATGGCGGGTGCCAATGATCGGCAGCCAATCCGCAGTGATGGGCAGACGCTGGAAAAACTAGGTGATGAGTGGTCCGAGGTCTACAAGGCCCGCATCAAGCAGATCACCGATCTGGCTGCATCCAAGAAAGTGCCGCTTTTCTGGGTTGCGACACCGCCCCCACGCTCGGGGGCCTTAAGCAGAGACTATCTGGCCTTCAATGCGATGTTGGACTCCCAGCTGGCGGTCAATCCCGGCGAGTATATCGACATATGGGACAAGTTCAGCACCGATGAAGGAGCTTTTACAGCCCAGGGGCCGGATGTGAACGGCCAGGTGCGCCGGTTGCGCACCAATGACGGGCTGAATTTCACAAAGGCTGGCCGTCTTAAGCTCGCATTCTATGCGGAACAACCGCTGCGCGCCTTGCTGGATGGGCAGAGCAATGATGTGTTTGCGGCTGCGGTCGACAGTGGCAGCGCCGAGGGCGAGCTAGGAACGGGTGTTGAAGAGCCCAAGGGACCGGTTGAGCGCATCGCACCTGTGTCGTTGAGCGTTCTGAGCGCCGAAACGTCCGGTCTTGAATTGGCTGGTGGGCCAGCAGCGGCCAAAGCGATCCGCCAGCGAGCAGACGCGAGCGGTGCACAAGCCTCTGCGAACGAGCCCAGCGGGCGACTGGTCAACGGTACGGTACCTAAGCACCGTGTTGATCAGTTCTCCTGGCCGCAATGACGTTGTTGGATATTGCTATCTGAAATAGTCTCATATGGCTTTTCTTGGAAATGCAGTATTTTCGCAATCACAGGGCAATTTGTTCTTTATTAGGGGTCTCTTCGATAATATAGCTGACGTTTATCGGATCGGCCTCTCGTTGCTGCCAATCATGTTGTGTGTTTGCCGTCGCCCCCGGCGGGCATGTAGCTGGCAGCCGTTCAGAGGCCGAGCCCGGCTCCGACATAGTCGGAGCCGGGCGCTTTCTTTTCTCCGTCTAAAATCTCCTGTCCAAAGCCTGTTTGGTACAGTTTCTTGAGTGTCGGTTTCGGCCGCATTATCGAGGGCGGTGGTCGTCCGTGAGGTTCCAGAATGCAGTTTGCGAGTGACAATTGGGCCGGGGTTGCTCCCGAGATCAGCGAAGCACTGACCAAGGCCGGTGGGCAATTCGCCGAGGCATATGGGGGGAGCGCTGTTGATCAGCGGGTGGATGCGCTTTTCAGCGACGTCTTTGAGCGTTCGGTCTCGATGTTTTTTGTGGCTACCGGCACAGCCGCAAACGCTCTTGCCATCTCTGCAGTCAGCAAGCCGGGCGGGGTTGTTCTGTGTCACGAGGAAGCGCACATCAATGTCGACGAGTGTGGAGCCATTGAACATCTGACCGGTGGAACTCGGCTGAGGGGTCTTCCAGGCAAGCTTTGTAAGCTGGCCCCGGAAGTGGTCGCCGATGAGCTATCAGGTTTTGATCCTGCCTTTGTGCATGGCGGGCGACCGGTCGGCATCTCTATCACGCAGGCCACCGAAGCGGGAGCGGTTTACAGCGTGGCGGAAGTTCGAGCTCTGGCAGAGGTTGCTGAGAACCTAGGCCTGCCTCTGCATATGGACGGAGCGAGATTCGCGAATGCTCTCGTGGCCACCGAAGCTTCGCCCGCCGAGATGACATGGAAGGCCGGAGTCGACATTCTGTCCTTTGGGGCCACCAAGAACGGATGCTGGTGCGCCGAGGCCTTGGTGGTGTTCAACGATGATCTGGCTTCGGACATTCGTTGGACCAGAAAGCGTGCTGGACATCTGTTTTCAAAGAACCGCTTCGTGTCGGTTCAGTTTGAGGCCTATCTGAAGGACGGGCTTTGGTTGCGGCTCGCGGCGCACGCCAACGGCATGGCTGCGCGTCTGGCCGACGGTCTGTCAGACAGCAACCGTGCGCAAATCGCCGCCCGACCGCAGGGCAATGAGGTTTTTGTCTGGCTCGCGCCGGATGACATTCGCTCTCTAAGAGCTCGAGGCGGGAGCTTTTACGAGTGGCCCGATGCTCACTATGAGGATGCCACGGAGATGAGATCCGCCGGCCTGCAATTGGTGCGCCTGGTCACGTCGTTTGCGACCACGGCTGACCACGTTGATCAATTCGTCGCCAATGTTCGCAGCTGACAAACAAAGCCCGGCACCACGGGAGGGGCTGGCGCCGGGTCAAGAGTGGAAGCCTGGAGCATCTTTCGTGACTTTCGGTTCACTCAAAATGCTTTCAGTCCCTGCTTTGTCGCGTTTCCGAACCGCGAAAGCGCTTACACTTTCGCTGGAAACGCTCTAGCTGGCCGCCTTGCTCTCATTGGCCGTCACTTCGATCTGCGGCGCGTCATCATCATTGGCGACCGAGATGGCGATTGTGCGGGGCTTCATGGCTTCCGGCAGCTCGCGGTGCAGTTCGACGGTCAAAAGGCCATTCTCGAGGCGGGCGCCGGAGACTTCGACATAGTCGGCAAGCTGGAACCGGCGTTCAAAGGCGCGATTGGCAATGCCGCGATGCAGAACTTCAACGTTCTGGTCCGTCTTTTCGGCGCGCTTGCCTGTTACGGTCAGCGTTCCCTGCTTGGCCGAAATGTTCAGATCATTCTCGGCAAAACCTGCAACTGCCATCGTGATGGCATACTGGTTCTCGCCCGTGCGCTCGATGTTGTACGGCGGATAGCTTTGAGCTGTTTCGGTGGTCGAAAAGCCGTCGAGCAGATTGACCAGGCGGTCAAAACCGACTGTCTGGCGGTAAAGGGGTGTGAAATCGATAGGACGCATGTGTGTTCTCCTCAGAAGCAACGTAAGCGTTTTGAATTCGGTTTGGCCCCGATTGGGCACCTCGCCGCTGCGAGCAGTTTGCCTCGCATGAACAAAATGTGGGTTGGCATTTTTCGTGTTTCAAGGGCTGTAGCTGGCCGGCCCACTTTCACTGTGGCCGCCGCCTCTGTATGGCTGACGCATGGATGTTGCCGTTTCGAAATCGGATTCTGGCCCTGCCGATCAGGATAGTCTGCTCGACAGCGGCTTCACTGCGCATTTCTTTGAAATGGCTGGCAATCGCTCTCCGGCTGGTGGTCGGGTTGGAGTGGTGGAAACACCCGATGGCTTCCGCCTGCGCCATGCCCGCTGGGCTGCGGATACGAAAAGGACTCGGGGCACCGTGCTGCTGCTGCACGGGCGTACCGAGTTCATCGAGAAGTACTTCGAGACCGTCCAGGACCTGCGGGCGCGGGGCTATGCTGTTCTTACCTTTGACTGGCGGGGGCAGGGGGCATCCACACGGCACACCACCAACCGCCGAAAGGGCTATGTGGAAAGCTACGATGAGTACGGCATTGATCTTGCGACCATCGTCTCGGAGGTTCTGCTGCCGGACTGTCGTCCGCCATTTTCTGTGATCGCTCACTCCATGGGCGGTCTGGCGGCGCTCTACAATGCCGATGTACTGTCCCGTCAGGTGGCGCGGATGGTGTTGCTGGCGCCATTCACCGGCTTTTTCGATCTGCCTGCACCGCGGCCCGTCGTGCATTTCGCCATGGCGCTGTTGATGGCGCTGGGGCTGGGAGAAGTTTATACAGGCGGCGGTGACCGCCCTGAAGAGCGCCGCCCCTTCGCCAATAATCTCCTGACGTCCGATGCAGGCCGCTTTGAGCGAAACCGCAAGCTGATGACCACATCGGGAGACCTGGCCTTGGGCGGCCCAACGGCGGCCTGGACGCGGGCAACAATCAAGGCCCAGAAGCGTGTGATGGATCCGGCCTTCAGTTCGACCATCAGGATCCCATCGCTCATGGTGGCGGCTGGAAATGACAAGGTGACGGCCAACAGAGATGTTGAGCGTCTGGTCGGCCAGATGCGTTCTGCGTCCTTTCTGATGCTGAAGGGTGCTCGGCACGAGATTTTGCATGAACAGGATCTGATCAGAGACCAGCTGTTTGCAGCCGTGGACGCTTTCTTTCCCGGTGAACCGCCCTCAGCCGGCTAGGCGCTCAGCGGCTCTCTCGAACAAAGCCTTATTGGCGGCTGCCAGTACGTTACCGCCGTCCTTTGCGCTCTGCCCGTCCCATGTCCTCACCACTCCGCCAGCCCGTTCGATGATGGGTATCAGAGGCGCGATGTCATAAGTCTGCAATCCGGCCTCCGCAACGAGGTCGACATGGCCGGAGGCCAGCAAGGCGTAGGCGTAACAATCGCAACCGTAGCGCGGCAAACGACAGGCCGCTTCGAGCCGATCATAAGGCTCCTGGGTGCCCTCGCCGAATATCCGGGGGCTGGTTGTGAGCAGCTTTGCCTCGTCCAGGCGCTCCACTGAGCTTGTGGCCAAAGCGTGTTCCAGACCGTTGTGGATCAGCCATGCGCCTTCGGCTGTGGCGACATAGGTTTCACCTGTGAAGGGTTGGTGCATCAGACCAGCCACCATGGCGTCGCCTTCGTGGCGGCCCACCAGCGTGCCCCAGAGGGGAACGCCCGAGATAAAGGCACGGGTCCCGTCGACTGGATCGATGATCCAACCGTCTGGCGCGTCAGGGTTGGTCGTGCCGAACTCCTCTCCGAGGATGCGGTCGCCGGGAAAACGCTCGGAAATGGCTGCGCGAATGGCTCTCTCCGCCTCGCGATCAGCTTCGGTAACGGGATCGAAGCTGGGCGATCCCGCTCCCGCCAATTTGTTGTCCACTGACAATGAACTGCGGAACCGCGGCAGTGTCTGCTCTTCGGAAACCTTGGCCAGCTGCTGGAGGAACTTTTTCACGCTTGAGAAAGAGCCATTCTACTCGGCTGCGAGGGGCATGGTTTCGCCATCGATTTCCTGGCCGATAACCATAAGTGCGCGCATGAGCTTGATCAGATCGGCGCGCAATTGGCCGAAATCTTCGGTCGGCTCCTGTGTCTCTTCATTCACGTAAAGTGCGCGATTGATCTCGATCTGGAGTGCGTGGAGGCCGCGACCGGGCCTTCCATAATGCTCCGTTATGAAGCCACCGGCATAGGGTTTGTTGCGGGCGACCCGATAGCCCATGTCCCGGAGGCAGGCTTGCACGCAATCGGTCAACTCGGGGGCGCAGGAGGTTCCGTAGCGATCTCCGAGGATAAACTCGGCCCGCCCTGAACCGCTGCGCACGATGGCGGGCGCCTTGCGCTTCAGCTTCTTGGCAGACGTGCGTGCCTCTCTGTCGCTCTGCAGGCGACCCGATGGCATGGAATGGCAGTCGATCAGGATCGATCTGCCAAAGGCCACATGCGTGCGTGCCAGTGTGCGGCGCAGCGCGTCATGGAAGGGTCGATAGACGTGCTCGACGCGGTCAAAGGCCTCTGCCGTTGAAATGGGTGCTGCGTAGATTTCCCGGTTTTCAGACACGACGCGCGCCACGGTGCCAAGGCCGCCGGCCACGCGGACCGATCGCGTGTTGGCGTGGCCGGGAAGTTTGTCGATGAACATGCGCTGGTCGAGTTCAAACGGCTCACGGTTGAGATCCACATAGGCGCGTGGGTAGTTCGCTGCGATCAGCGGCATACCCATTTCTACGCAGGGCGCAAACAGATCATCGACAAAGAAGTCCTCTGACGCGCGAAGCGTTGTCCGGTCCAGGCGAGAGGCCGCCAGAAAATGGTCGGGATAGTGCCGCCCCGAATGGGGTGATGAGAACACGATAGGCGCCAGATGATCGGTGGGTTCGTACTGGCGAAAAGGCGCGACCGTCTCCACGCCCTGTGCGTGGGGCCGAAAGCCCTCAGAATGTTCGAAACTGCCCGTGCCGCCGTTCATGGCGCAAATGTGCCAGCGCGGGAGCGGCAAGTCCACACTTACCCATCGGACCCAACCGGCGGAACGCGAAGAATTTGCGGCAAATGCCATCGACTTAGCGATTGATTTACCGCGGGCCTGCACATTGGAAGCGAAACTCAAGCTCCCTGCTCAAGCGAAAGACCGATGAACAAGATTCTGTTTGCCGAAGATGATGACGATATGCGCCGCTTTCTCAAGAAGGCGCTCGAGCAGGCCGGATATGACGTCACCGACTATGACAATGGCGCGAGCGCCTATGAGCGCCTGCGTGAAGAGCCGTTTTCGCTTCTGCTGACCGATATCGTCATGCCCGAAATGGACGGCATCGAGCTAGCTCGCAAAGCGACCGAACTCGATCCTGATCTGAAAGTCATGTTCATCACTGGTTTTGCAGCCGTTGCTTTGAACCCCGATTCCAACGCGCCAAAGAACGCGAAGGTGCTCTCCAAGCCCTTCCATCTCAAGCAGTTGGTGTCTGAGGTCGAGCGTATGCTGGCCGCCGCCTAAGGCGCCCGTTTCAACAACCGCAATTTGCTGATTTGCCCGCTTGACCCGCGCGGGGAACCTGTGGTGTATCCCCCTATCTCCAGCAACCGTCTCTGCTTTGCAGAGTGGTGAACGCGAGGATGGGCGATTAGCTCAGCGGGAGAGCACTTCGTTGACATCGAAGGGGTCACTGGTTCAATCCCAGTATCGCCCACCATCCTTCCCTTTCCTTCTGAACAGCCCGCTCTGTTCCTAGCCGCGCATATCCTTGATGATGCGGCCCATCATCTCTTTGAGCAGCTTGCCCGCGACCATGGCTGTCATGCCGTGCAGGTCTCTGTGTGGGTTGAGTTCGACAATATCGCCGCCGATCAGTTGGCCGCCGAAGCCATGGATGAGATCGATCACCATGCGTGTCGAAAGGCCGCCGGGTTCGTGATGGCCGACACCCGGCGCGAAGGCAGGGTCCAGGCCGTCTAAATCCAGAGACAGGTACATCGGACCATCCAAGTGGATGTCATTGATCCGGGAGAGATCGCTCATCTCGTGCACGTCTATGTTGAAGCGCTCGACCTGCTCCCGCTGGTGAGCGGTGAGCGTCCGGATTCCTACCTGCACCAGTTTGCGGATGCGTTCCGTCTCCATGAGTCGTGCGAAAGGCGAGGCGTGGCTGAAGGGATTGCCGTCGAAATCGTCGTAGAGATCGGCATGGGCATCCACCTGCAAGATGGACAGGTCTTCATAACGGTCGGCGTGGGCCATGATGGCGGGAAAGGCGACTGAATGGTCGCCGCCCAGCGAGATGAGCGGATCGCCACTTTCCAGCGTGTCGCTGACACCTGCGTAGATGGCGTCATAGGCGACCTGGCCGCTGAGGCCGTCGAGCAGAAGATCGCCCGCATCGCGCCAAGCCCCGTCTGCTCCCAGGTCGTGCCCGGTTTCGGTGAACATATTGGCTGACGCGCTGTGGAAGGCTTCGCGGATCCGAGCGGGCGCCAGGGCTGGCCCCTGCAGAAAGCTGGAATTGTTGTCCTGCGGCAGGCCAAGGATGGCAATGGGGCGTGTCATAACGGCTCAGAGCTGCTTCGTGTCGTCGACGATATCCATCAAGGCCAGACCACTGCTGCCCGGCTCCACAACCGCAAAGGGGCCGCCCTGGTAGAGGTTTGCCGGATCGTCCAGCGACTGCTCGTGTTCCTTGGCCAGAATCTCAGCGGCGAATTGCTCTGCATTGTCCTTTGGCCGGTAGCCGAGAAAGGCTGCGCTGGAATTGTCCACCGGCACGCGGTCATTGTTGGACACGCCATAGACGATGGTGTGTTTGACCGTCGGCGTGTCTAGGCTGCGTTCCACCAACTGGATCAGGTCGCCAGTGCTCAGCCATGAGCCGAGAGCCCTTGCGCTTGTCACTTGCGCGCAACTGAGAATTCGCAGGCACACACTCTCCAGTTGATGCTTGTCCCAATAAAGAGAGCCGAGGTCTTCGGCGAAGCACTTAGCGAGGCCGTAGAACGTGTCTGGCCGATGGGGCGCGTCGGTGCCGACACGCTCCGTCCGGTCATACATACCCACCACATGGATGGAGCTGGCATAGACCACCCGCCGCAGGCCGTTGACGCGTGCGGCCTCCCAAACCGTGTAGGCCCCCAGAATGTTGGATTTCAGAATGTCGTCAAACGGCGCTTCATCGCCAATCGCACCGAAATGCACCACCATGTCGGCATCTTCGAGCACTTCGGTCATGGCGGCGAGATCGCTGAGATCGGCTGCCTCGTACCGCTCGCCCGGATAGAGCTTGCCGATATCATCCACCTTGTCTGTCGAGACAAGCTCATCGCAGAGGGCCGTGAGTGGCTCGCGCAGGTGGGAACCGAGGCGGCCTGCTGCCCCTGTGAGCACAAGGCGTGAGAAACGTTTGCCGGAGGCAGTGGTTGGCATCAGATAACGGCCTTTTCGATGAGCGGTTCGCCGCGTGTGATGCGGGCGTGGGAGAAGGGTGTCATGTCAAGCGTGCGATATTCGCCATGGCTGATCCACTCTGCGAGACCGCGTCCCATGGCTGGTGACTGCTGGAGACCGTGGCCGGAGAAGCCGTTGATGAACAGGAAGTTCGATATCTCATCGTGCGGTCCGAGCACCGCATTGTGGTCGAACGTGTTCATCGCATAGTGCCCGGCCCATTCGCTGGTGACCTTGATGGCTTCGAACTGCGGAATACGCGTCGCGATCACGGGCCAGATGTGCTCCTGCCAAAGACTGTGGTCCATGGTGAAATCGTCGAATGGCACTGCCGGGTCCACATCCAGATGTCCGCCCGCCAGATAGGTTTGCGGTCCGTCCTGGCGGAAGTGCACGCCGGATGGGTCGATGGTCAGCGGCAAATCGCGGTCCAGCGGCTTCTCGGCTGAGAAAATCCAGGTGAAGCGCTTGCGCGGTTCGACGGGCAGCTCAATGCCCGCCATAGCGGCACTCACGGCTGCCCGAGGCCCCGTCGCGTTGACGATCTGCCCGCAATTGATGGTCTCGCCGCTGGCAAGGGCAATCGATGTGATGCGGCCACCTTCGCGGTGCATGGAGATCACTTCGTTCTCCACGGTCTCAACACCGCGTTCCTTCGCGCTGCGCCGCCACCAGTCGAGGACGGCCTGGCAATCCCAGTAGCCTTCATTGACCGTGTTGATGGAGCCTAGAACCAGATCATCGACTTGGTAGAACGGATAGCGTTCCTGAATCTGATCGG
Organism: Pseudomonadota bacterium; assembly: GCA_039816825.1. Lineage (GTDB taxonomy): Bacteria > Pseudomonadota > Alphaproteobacteria > Rhizobiales > Rhizobiaceae > JBCBXA01. The sequence continues at coordinate 18,205 of JBCBXA010000001.1, forward strand.
AGGTCAGGATCTCCGTTGCAGCGCCATTGGCGTGTTGCACGTGGATCATGTCCTGGAGCGTCTGAGCGAACTCCCGCGTATCAGCCATGTAGAGATAGCCGTAGTTCTGGATCCGCAGCTCCGGCACGCGCTCGTCACCACCCATATGCTCCCGCAGATTGTTCACGAAGTCGGCGGCGAATTGGCTGATCCGAACGTTGAGCGCCGTCGAAAACTGCTGACGCATGCAGGAATTGGTGTGCGACGTTGAGGTGTTGGCAAAGCTCAGATCGCGGTCGACCACTAGGATGGAGCCGTCAAACTCTGGATTGTCGGTGAGAAACCAGGCGACGGATGATCCCATCATCGCGCCGCCAATGATCACAACATCATAGGATTTCCGGTTGGGTGTCTGCATAAAGCTCCGGCTCAGGCCGCGTTGAGCTTCAGACTGTCGGCAGCCAGTGTCCAGACATAGTGGCTGAAGCTCCGCCAGCACTCCAGACGGTACTCGTCTTTACCTGTTCTATGCAGAATGATCTCAGCCTTTGAGAAGATGGTCCGCGTGGCGGCACCCACAGCAAGCGAACTGTCCCGCAGATCGTGCGGACAGGCACCGGCCAACACCGAGCGCGCGCCGGTACCCGAGATCACAATCGCCGTGTTGCGATGAGCCACATCCACGGCAGACACAGTGTCCGGCAGATTCTTGAAGCGATCCATAAATCCCGGGTCGTCAGGGCCATAAACGTACCACTCGTCCGGGCCGATCCACAGGGCGTGGGCATCATCCTTGCCGGTTGTCGCTTTTGGCTTTTTCGGAAGCTCAAAACCCAGGGCTTTCTCAAGGAGATGAACCTGATCCGCATCGGCCCGCAGGCTGACGCGGGAGGCCGGTTCAGCTGCGGTGATGGAAGCCGTGTCATTGGCGATGTGGCGCTGGCCCAAGGGCAGGGCGCGCTCGTTGCTCAGATCAATCATACCGTCAACCATTGGTGCGCTCATTGTCTGGATCAAAGAAAATGGGTGAGCAGACTTCGGCTTCGATGAAGCTGAGTTCGTCTCCATCCACCTTGGACGCCCAAACTGTACCGCCTGCATGCTCCATGCCGCCTGTCAGAGTGGCGATGGCGATGGATCGACCGCAATTCTCCGACCAGTAGGACGACGTCACATGGCCGACCATCGTATAGGGCACTTCCTGTTCGGTCTCGAAGACAAGCTGAGCGCCTTCTTCGATCACCACATTTGGGTCCTTTGTCTTCAGGCCCACCAGCGCCTTGCGCCCTGGCGTAACAAGGTCTGGCCGCTTGAGGCCGCGTTTGCCAACGAAGTCAGCTTTCTTTTTGGAGACGGCCCAGCCCACACCGGCGTCGGCTGGGGTCAATGTGCCGTCTGTGTCCTGACCCACGATGATGAAGCCCTTCTCGGCCCGCAGAACGTGCATGGCCTCTGTGCCGTAGAGGCAACCATCGGCAGCCAGAACCCGCTCCGCCAAAAGACGCATTAGGGCCGGTCCCTGATCGGCGGGAACATTCACTTCGTAGCCCAGTTCCCCGGAGAAAGAGACGCGGAACAAGCGGGTTGGAATACCCGCGATCCTGCCTTCGCGCACACTCATATGGGGCATGGCTTCATTGGACAGGTCTATGCCCTCCACCAGCGGCTCAAGTATGTCGCGGGCCTTTGGCCCGGCTACAGCCATCACGGCCCACTGCTCGGATATGGAGGTCAGCCAGACGTTCCACTCCGGGAACTCGGTCTGGGCATAGTCTTCCATATGGTTCATCACCGAGGCGGCACCGCCCGTCGTGGTGGTGACGTGGAAGTGGTTCTCTCCCATTCGACCCACCACGCCGTCATCATACACAAACCCATCCTCGCGGAGCATGATACCGTAGCGCGTGCGGCCAACGCCCAGCTTGTCCCACGCATTGGAGTACATGAGGTTCATGAAGCGCGTGGCGTCTGTGCCCTTCACTTCGATCTTGCCGAGCGTCGATGCGTCGAACAGGCCCACTGACGTGCGAACGGTTCTGCACTCGCGGTTCACGGCGGCTGCCATGTTCTCGCCGCCGCGCGGGAAGTACCATGCGCGCTTCCACTGGCCGACATCCTCGAACACCGCGCCTTGCTCCACGGCCACGGTATGCATGGCGGTGGTGCGGGTGACGTCGAAAAGTTCGCCGCGATTGTGATTCACAATCGAACCGAAGGTGACTGGCGTGTAGGGCGCCCGGAAGGTCGTCAGGCCAACTTCCGGCACCGGTTTGCCGAGGGTTTCCGCCGCAATGGCCAAGCCATGCATGTTGGAGGTTTTGCCCTGGTCTGTGGCCATGCCGTTGGTGGTGTAGCGCTTCACATGCTCGATGGAATGGAAGCCCTCTTTCACCGCCAGGCGGATGTCCTTGGTCGTCACGTCGTTCTGGAAATCGACAAAGGCTTTGCCCGTGTAACCGGCCTGCGCGCCATTGCTTGCGCCGATTTGCCCGCCTGTCCAGGCGGGGGATCCACCCACATGGATGGTCGGTTTTTCGCCATCGGAGCCGGTGATGCCTTTGCCCGCCGTGTGGCCCGCGTCGGCAGCCTGCTCCACCATCTCGGAAAGATCATCGGTTCCCGCGCACGCGCCGACCGACACGCAGTCCTGCACGTTATCGCCGGGTATGAAGCGCTGGCGCTCGGCCTGCCACACCACCTTGCCCCTCGATTGGGAATAGAGATGCACCGAAGGTGTCCAGCCAGAACTCATGAGAAGTGCATCGACCTCAAGCGTTTCGCTGCGACCCGAATTGCCATGTTGAACCGTAGCCGTTCGGACGCGAAGGCGGCCCTTGGTTTCGGTGATGGAGCCGTTGGCGATCACTCTGATGCCAGCTGCCTCTGCCTGCTGTGCCGCCTCTGACCGCTGTGCCCGGCTATCGATCACGGCCACAACATTTGCGCCAGCTGATGCCAGGTCCCGCGCCACGGCATAGGCGCTGTCATGGGCGGTGTAGATGGCGACATTGGTGCCCACGGCAACGCCATACTCGTTGAGGAAACGCTGGGCCGCGCTGGCGAGCATGATGGCGGGGCGATCATTGTCGGGGAAGACCATGTGGCGCTCGATGGCACCGGTGGCGATGATCGTTCTCCCGGCCCGAACCTGCCAAAGCCGTTCCCGCGGCGTGTCGGCTACTGGTTGCGATAGGTGTTCTGTCACGCGCTCTAGCAGGGTCACCATGTTCTGGTGGTAGTAGCCCCACGCAGTTGTGCGCGGCAGCAGCGTGACATTGTCCATGGAAGCCAGTCTGGCCAGCGTTGCAGCAGCCCAGTCGCCGCCCGTTTCACCGTCCAGCGTGATGCCTGTTTCAGACAGAAGGCGACCACCCATGAGCGCGTGCTCATCGGCCACCATCACCGTTGCACCGGTCTCGGCTGCGGCGAGCGCCGCCGTCAGCCCCGCAACGCCGGCACCGGCCACCAACACGTCCACATGGGCGAACTGATTGGCGTAGACGTCCGGGTCAGCCTCATCGGGAGCGTCGCCGAGGCCAGCTGCGTTTCGGATCACGGGTTCATAGACCCGCTCCCATGCCGGCTTCGGCCACATAAAGGTCTTGTAGTAGAAGCCTGCCGGGAAGAAGCGGCTCAGACCGTCATTGATGGCACCCGCATCGAAGGCGAGGGACGGCCAGCGGTTCTGGCTCTCAGCGCTCATGCCATCGAACACTTCCTGTACGGTGGCGCGCACATTCGGCTGGCGGCGCGCATCGTCCCGGCGCACGCCGACAAGGGCGTTGGGCTCTTCGGGCCCTGCCGATAGAAACCCGCGCGGGCGGTGATATTTGAACGACCGCCCGATCAGATGGACGCCATTGGCGATCAATGCGGAGGCGAGCGTGTCGCCTTCGAGGCCGGTATAGGCCTGACCATCAAATGTGAATCGCACTGTTTTTGAGGGTGAGAGCCGCCCGCGGCCCGCAACGCGGTTTGCGCCAGCCTGTTCGCTGTTCATTGAGCGGCCTCCGCATCTTCCACCAGGTTCGGGCGGGGCTCACCCTGTTTGTAGGTCATGATGAACTTGTCAGAATGGGTGTCCCGCAGCGCGTTGAAGAAACGGCCACACCCGTGAACGTGCCGCCAGCGCTCAAAGGCTTTGCCCTTTATGTTCTCGCGCCGGAAAAGAAAGTCCGCAAAGGCTTCGTCTGAAATGTCGCTGTCGCCGGTGGGCCGCACAAGATGGGCTTCACCATGGTGGCGAAACTCCAGCTCTGGCCGTTCTTCCTCGCAATAGGGGCAGCGGATGAGAAGCATGTCACGTACTCACTGAAGAAGGCCCCCTTACAAGAGCCTCATTGAAAGTAAGGCGAGCCGCATTTGCGCAGCGCCACCTGATACACATTTGCCAGAACTGCACCGATGGTGGCCGGGTCAAGACCCGACTTCAGGTGGTCGCTCTGAGTTATCGCTTTGCCGATCATCAGCATGAAAATGTTGTCGTGCAACATGAAAGGTTCGTCGCCTGGCCCTCTTTGATCGTCGGGCGCTTCGAACATGGCAAAATCCACCCCATCCATGCGCAGGCAGATCACGTTTCCGCTGTCGAGCTTGAACGGCCACACCCCCGGAACATCACTCGACTGAATGGCCGCCTCGCGAAAGAAGTGCGGCGCGCCTATGAAGGCCTGACGGTTGGAGAAGATGTCCGGATCGACCTGCTGGGCTTGGGCTGTTGCGGTCCATGCCAAAAGCCCCGCGCAAGCCGCGCAGATGTGGGGTAGTAGCGCGTTCAGTCCGTGGGAGGTGCGCTTAGTCACCAGCCTGGCCATCCTGGGGCAGAGTGTAAGGTGGCCCACAACGGGCGCGGGCTTCATTGCGCAAGTCAACAACGGCCTTCATGAGGCGTGCTGGATCCTGGTTTGGCTGCAGAAATTTGCCCGAGGCAATCGTCTCTAGAATGAGCGCGGCTGGATCGGTTTCCAAAGTGAAACCCAAGCTGCGGTCGCCGACCTTGTTTGGGCCGTCCTGATATTCGTGAAATGTGAAGAAGGTGAACAGGCCTACCCGGTAACAGAAGAAAAAACCTTCCGAGGCTTTGAACGGCCAGTCGCCTGAATAGTCCTGCAAAGAAATGTGCGCGATGCGGTCATTTGGGTCCAGGAATTCGTCGAGCGAGCTCTCCTCGGCAAAGGCGTTCGCGCTAGCCGTGACCAGACAGGCGCACGCCATCGCCCAATGGGTCGCAAGTCGGCCCATATCTCCTAGTGCGCCACTGCAGCGGCGGCGGCCTCGTCGATCAGGCGACCGGTCACAAAACGCTCAAGGCTGAAGGGCGCGTTGATGGGATGCGGGTCGTCGCGGGCGATCGTGTGTGCGAACACGTGGCCCGAACCGGGCGTGGCCTTGAAGCCGCCCGTGCCCCAGCCGCAGTTCACATAGAGGCCTGGAACCGGTGTCTTGGACAGGATTGGCGAGCGGTCAGGGGTTGTATCAACAATGCCGCCCCAGCTCCGCAGCATCTTCATCCGCGTGAAGATCGGGAACATCTCGCAAATCGCGTCCAGCGTGTGGCTGAGAATGTGCATGCCGCCCGTCTGGCTGTAGCTGTTGTACTGGTCGGTGCCTGCGCCAATCACCAGCTCGCCCTTGTCGGACTGGCTGATATAGGCGTGCACGGTGTTCGACATGACCACGCATGGGAAGCACGGTTTTACCGGCTCTGAGACGAGGGCCTGGAGTGGGAAGCTTTCAAGCGGCATGCTCAGGTCGGCCATCTCCATGACGGTAGACGTGTGGCCTGCGGCAACAACTCCGATCTTGCGGGCGCCGATGGGGCCTTTGGTCGTTTCCACACCTGTGACATGACCATTGGAGCCGCGGCGGATGGCCGTGACTTCGCAATTCTGGATCACATGGACGCCCATGTCGGAGGCTGCGCGGGCATAACCCCATGCGACCGCATCGTGGCGCGCTGTGCCGCCTCGCCGTTGCAGGGCAGCACCCATGACAGGGTAGCGCGCGGACTGGCTGATATTCAGTGGCGGGCAGTAGTCCTTGGCCTGTTGCGGCGTCAGCCACTCATTGCCAACGCCATTCAACCGGTTCGCGTGGATGTGCCGCTTGGACACCTGCACGTCATGCACATTGTGCGCCAGCATCATCACGCCACGCGGCGAATACATAACGTTGTAGTTGAGGTCCTGGCTCAGCCCATCCCACAGTTTCAGAGCGTGGTTATAGAGGCCCGCGCTTTCATCGTAGAGGTAGTTGGAGCGGATGATGGTGGTGTTGCGGCCCGTATTGCCGCCGCCGAGCCAGCCCTTCTCAAGTACGGCCACATTGGTAACGCCGTGCTCTTTGGCCAGATAATAGGCTGTCGCTAGCCCATGACCGCCTGCGCCCACGATGATGACGTCATACTCCGCCTTGGGTGTCGGGTCCGCCCATTGCCGATCCCAACCAGAATGCTGGCGCATGCCTTCTCTGACAACGGCAAAACCTGAATATTTGCGCATGATGGCGGCTCCCAAAACAGGAAGATGACAAGGAGGCTGACGTCTCGTTGGTCGCTACTCTAGTCCACCTATCGATCCCAGCCAAATGGTTGAATGGTCCTCTGGATGCGACCAAGCGTGGCGCTTTGACCCTCTTGCGCCATGGCTGACGAGGATGTGCAAGCCATGCTCGCGCCAAACGCGGCGCAATGTGATATGGTCTCACAGAAAGACGAAAAGCTGCCAGGGCGAATGTGATTGGGAGAAGGCAGCAAGGGGGGGAAATGGCTGGTCCCACACGTGACAGCCTGCGCGACCTGTCGCTCGAACTGACCGGGGCCGTTCTGGCGCAGGAGCGCTGGGGGTCGGCCCTTCAACATATGGCCGATCTCTTTGGCGGGTCTTTCGCTACCTTTGAACTGATAGACAAACGATCCGGTCGGCACCTGCAATATTTCGACTGCTCCGACATCGAAGTGAGGCAGGATTACCTCAATCACTTTTTGCCGCTTAATCCGCGTATTGCTTTCGGCAATCGGGCTGGCGCCCCCACCGTTTTGCACGATCATCTGTTCCTTGATGATGACGAAATGGACCGAGACCCGTTCTATGCGGATTTTCTTCGGCCGTTTGACCTTCGGTATTTTCTGTCTTTCCGGGCCTATGATTCCGCTGATGCGGTCGGTGTTTTCACCGTGCAGAGAAACGCGCGTGCGGGGGCTGCCGACGCCGAAATTGTCAGCGCAATCGAGCACATTGGCGGCGCTTTGAGTGACGTTGCTGAGGCCCAGAAGCGTTATGGAGAGTTGCTCTCGGATCTGACAACGATGGAGGTTGCACTGGCCTCCATGTCTTTCGGCGTCATAACTTTTGACACCGCCGGTCGCGTCGTGGAGATGAACAGCGTTGCGCAGGACATGTGCCGTCAAGCCGACGGGCTGTCAGTCGTTGGAGGTGCTTTGAAGGCCGCGAACGATTTGGTTCAGGAGAAGCTGGCGAGAACCTTGTTCGGAGTGTTGGGTGACGGCAGCCAGAGAGAAGCCTTCTCTCATATGCTGTTGCCACGGCGCTCAGGTCTGCCACCCTACAAACTCACCTTCAGACCGCGCCTCTTTGATGGGCTTGGCGGTTACCATTCAAGCGGTGCAGTCGCCTTTGTCGAAGATCCGTGCCGCGACATGGTGATAGATATCGAGCACCTGAAAGATGGATTTGGCTTTACAACTGCCGAGGCGCGCGTCGCGCTCCTGATGGCGAAAGGTCAATCAGCTTCCGAAATGGCGGCTTCGAGCGGGGTGTCCATCGCCACGATCCGCACGCAGATTCAGCGCGTTTTGAACAAGGCAGGCGCGCGTCGGCAGATCGATCTCGTGCGTATCCTTTCCCGCTACGTCTGACTGCCAGCGTCATCAAGTTTGATGACTTATGGGGGCCAGACCGCTGCTAGCATTCTCCATATTAATGGTGCTGGCAGGAGCGCGACATGAACCTTCGTCCACTCATATGTTTGGCCGCTGGCCTGACACTGGTTGGCTGCACGACCATCTATTCTCGCAGCACGCTGGTCGGCGAATTCAACTTCAACGGCAAGAAGTATGACATCTATCAGGCGTTCCGAAACATTGAGGCCGGAGACGCGGGCTTGGTCAGAGTTTTGATGCCGAAAGGCCAGAGGCCGGAGGACTTGGGCGGCTTCCAAGCAATCGCTTACTGTAAAGAAGAGCTATTTGTCGGGCGCGAACGGGATTGCTTGAAGCTCTTCCGTACACGCCTTGAGGAACGGGCGAACCGCCCGAAGCGCGATAGAGAAGAAAGCTTCGAATACTGATTTCGGGGGTGAAGATCGAAGTGCCGAGCGTGGCATGCGCAGCCTCGTTTCGGTTTCTCGTTTTATGAATGCGGGGAGAGCTATGAAAAACACCAAAGCCATTATCGCCGGTCTGGCCGCAACTCTGCTTCTCGCGGCCTGCAATCCCTATGCCGGCAGCGAGCGTATTCGTGGCTTTTCACATAACGGCAAGAGCTACGACATATATTCCGCGTTCCGCTCCAATTCGTCCCGTGGTACCGAAGAGAAGGTTATCCTGTTGACCGAAGCCGGTCGCAGCCCGGCTGACATTGGCGGTTTCTACGTTCGCGCCACATGCGTGTCCGACCGCGTGAGTCCAGCCTGCCTCGCCAAGTTCCGCGAACAGTTGGACAATCCACCCACACCGGCCAAGCGCGAAGAAAATGACGGCGGCGATGACTATTGACCGGCCGTGCTTTGCATAACCGCAAGCGCCGTTGACTTTCGGACGCATATACATCTATATCCGCGCCAACTCGGGCGCGCATGCGCCCTTATTTGTGCCGCCCGTACCCGCACCGTACGATGTCGGCGTCACCAACAGGACAGAACGATGAAAATCAAGAATTCGCTCAAGTCCCTGAAGGGCCGCCATCGCGCCAATCGCATGGTTCGCCGCAAGGGCCGCATCTACATCATCAATAAAGAGAACCCACGGTTCAAAGCCCGCCAGGGCTGAACTCAAGGGCTTTGCTCGGGCTTGCCTGAGCTGACTGTGCAACCGCTCTCATCTTGTGAGGGCGGTTTTTTCGTTTCTTGGGGCAAGACTGGTGCGCAGGAGGCGCGCGACGGTGCGACCATGCGCACCGGATCGTGAATTTGACCGCGGGTGGTCACGCGCTACCATCTTTGCATGACTTATCAGCGCGGTTCTCTCACACCCCTGTTTCTCAGCCTCGCCTTGGCGGTGGGCGTCACGACGGGTACGGCCTTGGCTCAAGACGTCCCAGCCAGCGCCGAGGCGGTTAAGGACACCAAGCCTGCGGCACCAGAGGTGGAAGGCCGCAAAGGTCGGCTCGACCGGCTTTTTGCTGAACTCAAGCGCGAACGGGACCCTCAAAAGGCCAAGCGCATCTCAAACAGAATATGGATCGCCTGGTCGAGTTGGGATGATGATTCTATCGATCTGCTCATGCGTCGATCCAGTCAGGCCATTGATGCCAATCAGTTGCCCATGGCGCTCGACATTCTTGATCAGATCGTCGCTTTGGCACCGGACTATGCCGAAGCCTGGAACCGTAGGGCCACCGTGCACTTCATGCGCGGAGATTTCGAACTGTCGATTGCGGATGTGGAGCAGACGCTTGCCCTGGAGCCGCGCCACTTTGGCGCGCTGACAGGGCTGGCCCAGATGATGCAGGCGCTGGACGAAAATGAGCGTGCCATTGTCGCTCTCCAGCAGGCGCTCAATGTTTATCCCGCCATGGAGGGACCCAAACAGGCGCTGATACGATTGCTTGAGGAGACGGAAGGTGAGAGCCTTTAGCTCGCCTTGGACGTCACGTATTCGGATCCTTCATGTCTAGACAAACTGCGGCGGGCGCTGCGCTCGCACTGATAGCGCCACTTATTGTGCTGGGCGGCGGGCTGGCGCTGTGGTCGGCGTCACAGGCCCGACAGATCGAAGAGCGCTTCCCACCCATCGGGGACTTTGTAGTTGTCGATGGTCTGCGGCTGCATGTGGTGGATAGTGGCGAAGCTGATCTTCCAGCGGTCCTGTTCATTCATGGCGCCAGCGCGAATCTCCGCGATCAGCATGCGGTTTATGCGGAGGCCTTGGACGGTATAGCCCGCACCATCTTTGTAGACCGCCCCGGCCACGGCTATTCAGAGCGTGGCGACGATATGATGGCCATGGCTGGACCCGAGCCGCAGTCGCGCCTGTTCGGGCAACTGCTCACCGAACTGGGCGTCGACCGTGCGGTGGTCTTAGGGCATTCCTACGGAGGTGCGGTGGCGACCACCATGGCCGTCACCGTTCCCGACAAGGTAGCCGGCCTCGTCAACATTGCCGGGCCCACCCACACATGGGACACGGGCATCGCATGGCATCACGACTATGCAGCTCCGCCCATTGTTGGCCCGGCTTTCGTGCGCACGGCGGTGATGCCATTTGCCCGGGCAACAGATGCTGTGGCCAAGGGGGTGGATGCGGTCTTTGAGCCCCAGCCGCTGCCTGAGGATTATCGCGAGCAAACAGCGCCAGACCTGACGCTGCGCCCGCTGGCTTTCCGCTCGAACAGCCAGGATATGGAAGTGCTGCTTGCCCACAATGAGCGCTTTACGGAACGCTATGGTGAAATCAGCGCGCCGACATCCATCATCCATGGTGACGCTGACACGACTGTTGGCGTCAGCCTGCACAGCGAAAAGCTGGTGGAACAGGTTGATGGTGCAGAGCTGCACGTCCTGCCGGGCGTGGGCCACAAGCCCGACTATGTGGCTGAGGACGTTGTGCTGCGCGAGATCAGGCGTGTGGCTGCGGCGGCGGGAATGCAGCTCGGGTCTTAGACCCCACATCGGCCATCGCTCGAAAGGTAGGCCACGCGCAGCATGTTGGTCGTTCCCGGTGTTCGGAGCGGCACGCCTGCGGTAATGATGACCCGCTCGCCCGGCTGGGCATAGCCTTCATCGTAGGCCGCAGCACAGGCGCGATCGACCATTTGGTCCAGATCGTCCACGTCCGGCGACACCACACAGTGAACGCCCCAGACCAGCGCCAGACGGCGGACGGTGCGGGTGATGGGTGAGAGCGCCAGGATCGGAATGGATGGCCGTTCTCGGCTCATGCGCATGCCGGTTGTGCCGGACGCGGTGTAACAAACGATGGCGCTGAGATCGAGCGTCTCGGCCACCTGGCGACAGGCCATGGAGATGGCATCGGCGCCGGTCGCTTCCGCCTCGGGGCGCTGGGCGTTGATGATGGAGCGGTAATACTGGTCCTGCTCCACGCGCTCCGCGATGGCGTTCATCGTACTCACGGCTTCCACCGGATAGGCGCCCGCAGCGCTCTCTGCGGAGAGCATGACGGCGTCGGCGCCCTCATAGACCGCGATGGCCACATCGGAGACTTCCGCGCGCGTGGGTACCGGTGCATCGATCATCGATTCGAGCATCTGGGTCGCCACGACGCAGGGCTTGCCGGCCATGCGGGCGGCGCGGGTGAGCTGCTTCTGGATGCCGGGCACGCTTTCGATGGGCAGTTCAACGCCCAGATCGCCTCGGGCCACCATCACGCCGTCGGACAGTTCCATGATCTCGTCAATCCGCGCCATGGCTTGCGGCTTTTCGATCTTCGACATGATCGCCACTTTACCGCGGGAAATTTTGCGCACTTCGGCCAAATCCTCTGGGCGCTGCACAAAGCTCAGGGCGATCCAGTCCGCTTCGCCGGTGGCCAGCACTGCTTCGAGGTCTGCGCGGTCCTTGTCCGTCAAGGCGCCGATGGGCAGGTCTGTGTCTGGCAGGCTCACGCCCTTGCGGCTCGAAAGCTTGGTGCCGGCCACTACTTCAGCCACGCATCGCTTGGGGCTGCATTCACGGGCGACCAGTTGCACCTTGCCGTCATCCACCAGCAGGCGATGGCCTTCTTCAAGCGACTCCAGGATTTCGGGGTGAGGGAGATGGACGCGCTTCTTGTCACCGGGCGTCACGTCATCGTCGAGGACAATCGTGTCGCCCACTTCAACAGCGACCGATTTGTCGGCGAACTCTCCCAGACGCAGTTTTGGCCCCTGCAGGTCGGCCAGAATGCCGATAGGTCGGCCCACTTCCGCTTCTACGGAGCGGATCCGCTCAATCAGGCTGCGCATCACATCGTGGGGCGCGTGGCTCATATTGATCCGGAACACGTCGGCACCGGCCAGATGCAGAGCCTTGATCTGTTCGCGTTCAGAAGAGGCGGGGCCGAGGGTGGCGAGGATCTTCACCTTGCGCGAGCGTTTCATACGCGGTCCTTCCGACTGGCAGGCCCAACGACGCTGTCAGCTTAAATCGATTGTATTGCAGGACCATGCTTTAGGCCCAGCGATCACAAATCGCAAATGGGTGAAGCGCGTATGACGGTGAATTTGGGAAATGATGGTGGTTGCGGGCCGGATCAGCCGTTTGGGTTGGAACCCGTGGATCGGCCATCGGCGGTGAGACGGACCATCCAGCTTTGCTGATCAGCGGTGTCGATCTCCTGAAAGCCGGTGCGCTCATAGCCGCGGGAGAAGCAGTCTTTCACGCCCTCAATCTTGAACTCGCGATCATCGGTGCACATGAAAATCTCACCGCGCCATTGGCCGCCAGTGTCAGCGTCTTCAGCGTAAAGATAGTAATAGCGGGAGACGAGTTCGCCCTTCAGGACGGAGGCACAGCTTTCAGCCGGCACTCGAAACCAACCTTCGGTGATCCATTCGTCGGACTGGCGATAGCCAACAGCCACGCCCACCAAGGCATTGGTGGCGTTGCACACCCGGAAGTCGGCCAAGGCCGCTCCCGCTGGCGCCAAGAACGTGGTTGCAAACAGTGTGGCAATGGCGAGGAAGCGCATCCCGACCGGTCCTTTTTCGTCCACCGCAGCTTCAGTCAATCTCCCCCGGTTGTGACGAAATCAAGTCACCAAAGCGTTAACTCCTCGCTAACCATGTGCGTTTGTCGCGGTTTGGGAGCGGCGCATTACCCCTTGCGCGGGCGCGCCATGAAAATGCCCGCAAGGATCAGCGCACCGCCCGCCGCCTGATAGGCTGTCAGGTGTTCGCCAAAAAACGCCCAGCCGAGGAATGCCGCGGCCACCACTTCCATGAAGATCACAAGCGATGAGAACGCCGCGGACAAAGAGCCAATGGCGACTGCAAGCAGGCCTTGGCCACCCGCATGCGATATGATGCCAAGGGCCAGAAGAGCGATAGCTCCGCCGATGGTGGTGGGCAGGAAGGTTTCTCCGGACACCAGCGCGATCACCAGTAATGCGGCGGCCGTGATGACGGAGGAATGGAAGGTCAGCGTGGCCGGCTTCACATCTGTGGTTCGGCGGGCAAAGCGGAATGTCAGAATATAGGTGGCGAAGAAGAAGGACGTGATCAGTCCGGCTAGATCTCCCCACAACCGCTCCGGAGCGGCGACGATGCCGCCGCCGACCAGCAGAAGCGCGCCGGCGATGCAGATCACGATGCCGCCAAACATGGCCCGGGTGACGTGCTCGCCGAGAACCCAGTTTGATAAAAGCAACACCCAGACCGGTGAGAGACAGGCCAGCAGAGTCGCGTTGGCCATCGTCGTGTTGAAAATGGCGATGTGCCAGAAGGCCAGATCTCCAGCGAAGGCTAGCCCCGATAGGACCACCAACTTGTTTGTTGAGAAGAACGCCGGCCTTTGACGGCTTTCGACCCATGCCCAGATGAAAAGAACGGGCAGTGCCAGCCCCGCGCGCCAGAAGGCCGAGGCAAACATGTCGAGGCCTGACCAGCGGGCGAAGGCCGGGCTTGAGCCCATCGCCAGAGCACCAATCACCAGCAGGGTGGCGGCCAGCCCAACTGACAGGCCTGCCCCTTGCGCAACCTGTCCAGGGGCGGCTGGCGGCAGGCCACGGGGCGCGTTCGATTGGCTGGTGATGGTCAAGCAAAGCCCCCGTTGGTTTTTCTATAGGTGGTGTCTTTCCGACGGTCTCCGCCTTGCGCTAGAGCTTCTGTCGCTCCATGCAGGCCCCAGACTTTTATCAGTATGACGAAGCCCATGGCGCCAAACCAGTCAGAAGCACACCACCCAGCGTTCACAGAAATTGAAGGCGACCTGTCCTCCGGTGTGCTGATCGTATGCGATCATGCCAGCAATTTTGTCCCGCCTGAGTATGACAATCTCGGGTTGCCGCCTTCCTCGTTTGAGCGCCACATCGCCTATGATATTGGCGTTGCGGGCGTTGTGCGACACATGTGTGATCGCCTGGGCTGCCCGGCTATCTTAAGCCATTTCTCGCGGCTGCTCATCGATCCGAATAGAGGTATGGACGATCCGACTCTCGTCATGCGCCTGTCTGATGGCCAGGTGGTTCCAGGGAACCATCCCATCACGCAGACCGAGAGAGGCCGCCGGATCGAGCGTTTCCATCAGCCTTACCATGATGCGCTGGCACGCCGGATCGAGGCGTTTGAAGCGGTTGGCGTGACACCGGCGCTGTTCTCCATCCACTCGTTTACACCCGTATGGCGTGGCGCCAAGCGCCCATGGGAGGTGGCTATGCTTTGCGATGTGGATACGGGTTTCCATGGCCACATGCTGCATGGATTGCGGAAACACTCTCATCTGACCGTGGGCGACAATGAGCCCTATGACGGGGCGCTGGCTGGTGATTGTATGCACACCCATGGATTGCGCCGTGGCCTGCAACATGCGTTGGTGGAACTGAGACAGAATCTGATCGCAAATGCAGAAGGACAGCGAGAATGGGCGGATATTCTGTCGCCCATCGTGCGTGACTTCACTATCGATCCGGCCAATCGCACCAAGCTATTTGTGACCTCCCGCACCGGACCCTACATGCGTATCGAGAACTGAGGAGCGTGCCATGACCAACATTCCCGACATTGATCCGCAGACACGCACTGAACTGGAGGCGGCGGCCTTCCGTCGGCTGGTACAGCATCTGCGTGAGCGCACCGATGTTCAGAACATCGACATGATGAATCTGGCGGGCTTCTGCCGCAACTGCATGTCCCGCTGGTACGATGAGGCAGCGGCAGAGAAGGGCATTGAAATCGGCAAGATGCCCGCACGGGAGATCATTTACGGCATGCCGTTTGATGAGTGGCGCGGCAAATATCAAACGGAAGCCACAGGCGACCAGCAGGCTCAGTTCAAAGACGCCATGGCTCGGCACGAGGAATCGCGCTAGGCGAGCCATTCAGATTCGAACGCTGGCTGCGGCAGGCGCTTCAGCACGGAACAGGGGAACAGCATCATGGTGGATGCCACAGGTTTTGCACGCGAGCAGTTGCGCTCCTTCATTGAGCGGATCGAGCGGCTCGAAGAGCAGAAGAAAGAGATCTCCGACGATATTCGCGACGTCTTTGCAGAGGCAAAAGGCAATGGATTTGACGTGAAAGTCATGCGCCAGATCGTGCGGATGCGGAAGGTAGATGCGTCCCAACGCGAGGAAGAAGATGCGGTTCGTGATCTCTACATGACCGCTCTCGGCATGCTGCCCGATCTGCAGGCTGACGACAGCTAGCTTTGGATTTCTAGTCCAGGCTGGCGAGGCTCAGGGGCCGGGCCGTCACTTCTTTCGGGCCATCAAAGCTGGTCCATTCGGGTTCGGTTCCAATGGCGTTCAGCTTTTTCTGCAGTACGGTCTTGGGTGCGCGGCGCAGTGCGTTCTGACCATAAGCCGGGGCGCGCAGGCCGCGGGCCTGAACTTTGATGGGATCCAGCGGCGTAATGGCCCACCCCAGCACGGTTGCTCCATTCAGCGTTCCGATGGCCATGGATCCGTCCTGGGTGAACTCCCTGGCTGAAGCCACATCGACCTGCGGTTCCGCAATTTGAAGTCCTGTTGGTTCGGCGGCTACTGCAGCAACTGTCGGTTGAGCCGCGGCCAGTTCTACAACCGGGGCCGGCTCAACGGCTGGACGTGGTGCCGGGCGGGGCACAACGGCAAGCTGGACCGATGGTGCAGCCGGTGTTGGTGTTGCGGTTGCCACGATAGTGTTTTCAGCTTGATCCGACGCTGCGCTGCGCAAAGGCGTCGTGCCCAATTCGCGCAACACTTCCCGTGCGCGCTCACTTGGGGAAGCCCCCGGGGCAAAAGCGTGGGCGATGGTAATGCGATCGTTGAAGCGGGGCGAGGTCTCGCTGTCTGCCGCCGGTGCCCCCTCAAACTTGCGGGGCTCCGTGGCCGCCAGGCTCACAGCTTCCGGTGCCTGCCTAAAGCGCGCATCGGTGGCAAAAGTCGGGGTTGGCCGGAAGTCCGGCTGCGGGATGCTGGCCACCAGCGTGCCGTCAACGGGATCGTCGACTTCAAGCATTGGTCGCTGACGCGGCAGCACATCGGTTTCAACCAGTGCTGTCACAATGTCGTTCTGGACACCGGTTTCGTCTTCTGGAGCGCGGGCGACGAGCACCTCGCTCTGCTCAGGCGCAGATGGAGCAAGCGGTCCGCCCGGTGCAGACTGATCGTCCTCGGTAACAGTTGTTAGAGGCGTGCGTGGATTGAACTGCGGAGCAGCCACCTGAAGTGGCAGTTCGATCGGGCCCAGTGGCTCTGCAGCAGCTGGCTGACCGGCATTGGTTGCGCCTTCGCTGTCGAATTGGGAACCGACGACGCCGCCAGCCGGAATGGCCGCACTGGGCACCGGTACGCGCGGTGTTGCGGCGGTTTGCACGGGACGCGGCGTCGGTACCGCCGCTGCGCTATCGCCGTCATCATCATTGCCGCCGCCGCGCAGCGCCGCCAACAGGCCTCCGCCCCCGCCACCACGGGTCGTTGGCGACTTACCAGCGCGAATGCGCCTGTCGTCGGCTTCGGCCAATTTGTAGTTCTTGAGCGGCTTTCCGTCGGTCGGCACATGCAGTGTTCGCCCATTGGGGAAGACCGCTGTGAGTTCCCGGCGCGTCATGCGCGGCCAGTGGCGAACGCGGCCTGTATCAAGGTGGACGTAGGGGCTGCCGGAACGCGGATAGTAACCCACGCCGCCCCAGCCCTTGCGGAGACCAATCTTGCGAAGGGTCGCTGAGCTGACGCCGGGAATGTAGAAATCCATGGCCTTGCCGACCATGTGCTGGCTCTTGCGCGCCTGACCGCCGCGGGTGCGGCGGAGCATTTGGTTGGTTGCCGGCGAGCGGTAGGCTGAAACAACATGAATGGCGCGGCGCGACCCGGTGGCTTTGCGAACTTCCCACACCAGATCGAAAAGGCGCGGGTCCATTTTGATGTGTTCCTTGCGACGCCAGTCGCGCAGAAAGCGATTCATCTTGTCGAGACCGGAGGCGATGTATTTGCCGTTGCGCTTGAAGGTGATCGAGGCCTTCTCACCCGTATTGACGTAATACATGTCGAGGGTACGCGTCTCGGCCTGTGCTGCGCCACACATAATCAGGGCCCAGAACGCAAAGAGAGCCGTGAAGCCGAACTTCACCGCTTCGTGGCGAGTGCCCCTTGGACCACCAGCCGCAAACAAAACTCTTCCTGGTTCAGGCAAAAGCGCCATCCCTGTCATCGTCGGCGGGCGCCGACGTACTCAATACTTGGTTTACCACCTTATGGCGGGTTTGGTTAATGGCCCCCTTCGAAAACCCTGCATAAAAGTGGTTTTCGGCCGGGAACCGTTCACGTTTTCCACGCCGTGGAAACATAGAGCAGGGAAAATAGGCCGATTGGTGGTCAACCAGCCTTTTTGTGCTCGAGTTCTGCCGCGTCGGTGAGGCCATATTCCGTGAGCTTGCGGTAGAGGGTCGAGCGACCGATGCCGAGGGACTTGGCCACGCGTGTCATGTGACCGTGGTGGAAGTCGAGGGCGAAGGCAATCGCATCCCGCTCAACCTCGTCCATGGGTTTGATGTCACCGAACTCGTCCGACAGTCTCACAAAGCCATACATGTTCGAGGCGTGGGGGTTGGCGTCCATGCCCGAACCGTTGGATGGCGTGGCTGAGTTGGATGTCGGTTGGGTTGCAACGGTCTCCGCGTTTGCCGACGGCTGAGTGTAACCGCCAATGTGAGCGGCAATATGAGGGAATTCATCCACCGTCAGTTCCGCACTGTCGGCCAGAACCACAGCGCGGAAGACGGCGTTTTCCAACTGGCGCACATTGCCGGGCCAGTCGAAGGCCTCAAGCATGGCCATGGCCGCTGGCGTTATGGACTTGATCGGACGCATGCCCTCCTCAAGCGCGAAGCGGTTGGCAAAGTGCCAGACCAGGGTTGGAATATCCTTCTTGCGTTCTCTCAGGGGCGGTACGCGCAATGGGAAAACGTTGAGCCGGTAGTAGAGGTCTTCGCGGAAGGTGCCGTCGCGGACAGCCTGAATCAGATCGCGATTGGTGGCACTGATCAGGCGGAAGTCGACTTTGACGGGCTTGTTGGCCCCCACCGGATCGATCTCGCCTTCCTGAAGCGTACGCAGCAGCTTTACCTGGATATCGAGGGGAAGTTCCCCCACTTCGTCCAGAAAGATCGTGCCGCCATGGGCCTCACGAAACTTGCCGGTGTGCTTCTCATTGGCTCCGGTGAACGCGCCTTTCTCGTGGCCGAAAAGAATGCTCTCCACCAGATTGTCGGGAATTGCCCCGCAATTGACGGTGACGAAGGGCTTGCCCGCCCTGTCGCTCGTACCCTGAATGGCGCGGGCAACAATTTCCTTGCCGACCCCGCTCTCGCCTTCAATCAGAACCGGGATCGTGGAAGAGGCTGCCCGTTCACCCAGCTTGATGACTTTCGCCATCGGATCGGAGTCTGAGATCAGATCGTCAAAGCTCAGGCGCCCTTCGCTGCGCTTCTTCAAGCGCCGGACTTCGTTGCCCATTTCGCGCATCTGAAGCGCGTTCTGGAGTGAGACCTTCAGGCGTTCTGCTGACGCTGGCTTGACCACAAAATCGCGGGCACCTGCCTGCATGGCGCTTACAACGGTGTCGATGGAGCCTTGAGAGGTCTGAACGATGACCGGTGTTTCGATGCCTTTCTCTGCCAATCGGGCCAGCACGCCCATGCCGTCAAGATCGGGCATGACGAGGTCCAGCAGAATGGCGTCGATGGCCGCGCCGTCTGGCTGGCTGAGACGCTCAAGCGCCTCTTCGCCGCCTTCGCAGGTCTCGATCTGATAACCCAACCGGGCGACAGATGCTTCAGCGACCCGGCGCTGAACCGGTTCGTCATCGACGATGAGAATGCGTGGGGGCAAGGCTCGCTCCGGAGAATCATAAACGCTGCCCACACCCTGCGCTGATCGCCCTAAGCATCTGTTAACGGCTTATGATCGATTGACCCTATTTGACCCATTCCATGCTTCGAACGCTTGTCAGTGGCCGCCCCCATGACCCACATAGCGTTTCAGAACGAAGCAAACTCCCAAACGCTGGATACAATCATGAGCGCTGAAGCCCTGACACTCGAAACTGATTTTGGCACCCTACCACAGTGGAACCTGACGGATCTCTATCCGGGGCGGGACAGCGACGAACTCGGGGCCGATCTGGAGAAAGTGGCTCGGGGGGCGGTTGAGCTGGCGTCGGACTATCAAGGCAAGCTCGCGGATCTGGCCAAGGAGGACGTGGACGCTCTGGTGCGTGCCATCCAGCGCTACGAGGCGATCTCTGACCTCGCCGGGCGTCTCGGCTCCTATGCGGGCCTCGTTTACACTGGTGACACGACGGACCCAGCTCGCGCGCAGTTCATGGGCAATGTACAGGAAAAGCTGGTCGCAGCGTCCACCACCATCCTGTTCTTCGAACTCGAACTGAACCGCATTGATGATGCTGTGCTGGAAGCGGCGATGGCATCCAATGAAGCTCTGGCGCACTACCTCCCATGGTTGACAGATCTGCGCCTCGAAAAGCCCCATCAGCTCAGCGACGAGCTGGAGAAACTCTTCACGGAGAAAAGCACATCCGGCGCTAGTGCCTGGAACCGGCTTTTCGACGAGACCATGGCTGGCCTGACCTTTGAGGTCGACGGTGAAGCCCTCAACCTCGAGCCGACGCTGAACCTGCTGCAGGACACGGACACCAGGAAGCGTGAGGCGGCCTTCCACGCTCTGACGAAGGTTCTTGGTGAGAACCAGCGCCTGTTTACGCTGATCACCAACACATTGGCCAAGGATCTGGAAATTTCCCGCCGCTGGCGCGGCTTTGAGGATGTGGCGGACGGCAGGCATCTGGCTAACCGTGTGGAGCGGGAAGTGGTGGATGCGCTGCTCGGCGCTGTGCGGGATGCCTATCCGCGCCTGTCCCATCGGTACTACGCCATGAAGGCGCGCTGGATGGGTATGGAGCAGATGAATGCGTGGGATCGCAACGCCCCGCTGCCCGATCAGGACGACCGCGTCATCGGATGGGATGAAGCGCGCAAAACCGTGATGGATGCCTATTCCGGCTTCTCGCCAAAGATGGCGGAACTGGCAGAGCCATTCTTCACGCAGAACTGGATCGATGCGCCAACCCGGCCCGGCAAGGCGCCGGGCGCCTTTGCCCATCCAACGGTGCCCAGTGCCCACCCCTATGTCATGCTCAACTATATGGGCAAGCCGCGGGATGTGATGACGCTGGCGCACGAGCTTGGCCATGGCGTTCATCAGCGGCTGGCGGCCCAGCAGGGTGCACTGATGGCGCCCACGCCTCTCACCCTCGCGGAGACAGCCTCCGTGTTTGGCGAGATGCTCACGTTCCAGTCTCTGCTCGACGCCACCGAAACGCCCAAGCAGCGCAAAGCCATGCTGGCCCAGAAGGTCGAGGACATGCTCAACACGGTCGTCCGGCAGATGGCGTTCTACCAATTTGAGCGGAAGGTCCACACCGCGCGGCTGGAAGGGGAACTCACCGGCGAGCAGCTCAATGAGTTATGGATGAGCGTGCAGGGCGAGAGCCTTGGCCCAAGCATCAAGCTGAATGAAGGGTACGAGACTTTCTGGATGTACATCCCGCATTTCATCCACTCGCCTTTCTACGTCTACGCCTATGCCTTTGGCGACTGCCTGGTGAACTCGCTCTACGCGGTTTACCAGAATGCGGAGGCAGGCTTTCAGGACAAATATTTCGACCTTCTAGCCGCCGGCGGTACCAAGCACCATTCGGAGTTGCTGGCACCGTTCGGGCTTGACGCCAGCGACCCCAACTTCTGGCAGAAGGGCCTCGGCGTGATTGAAGGCTTCATCGATGAGATTGAAGCGCTGGAGGCTGAGGGCGCTTAGCGCCTCAGCCCCCACCACAGCGCGCCGCCGATCAGCAGACCCCAGAAGGCTCCCGAGATCCCCAAGAGCGTCATGGAGCTTGCGGTCAGAACAAAGGTGGCGGCCGGGGCTTCCAGCCCAGACGTGTCCTCGAACGCTGCCTTGAGTGAGGCGATGAGGGCAGGGAAGAGAGCCAGGCCCGCTACGCTGGTTACGAGCAGTGTGGGTGCAAAGCTCACGGCGGTCGTGACGAATCCAGCCAGCACGCCGAGCAATATGTAAGCGCTGCCACACACAATGGTGGACCAATAGCGCCGCGCTGGATCGCGGTGCGCGTCCTCACCGCTCATCATGGCGGCGGTGATGGCTGACATATTGACCGGGATCGCCCCGAAGGGAGCCGTGACCAGACTCATAGCGCCGGTGTTCCGAAGCAGTCGGGGTCGATCTGCGCCATAGCCATGCAGCTCCAGCACTGTGAAGCCCGGTATGTTCTGGCCCGCCATGGTGACCAAATAGAGCGGCAGTGCGACTGATAGCGCTGAACTCCAATCGAAAGCCGGGACAACCCATTGCGGCTGGGGCACCAGAGCCGCTGCCAGTTCGGCAGCCGTGCCATCGGGCGTCGGTACTCCAAAGACCAGAACGCCCACAAAGGCCGCGACGGCCATCGGGACCGCGGCGAGGCGGTGGAGGAACAGTCCGACCCCCCAAGCTAAAAAGACCGGCAGAACCAGCAGCGGTATCTCGCCCAGCGCAAGGGCTGGAAACAGGCAAAGCTTGAAAATGACACCGGCCAGCAATGCACTGGCGATCGGCTTGGGAATGGCCGCGACGGCTCGCGCAAGGGCGGGGACCAGCCCTGTCAGCACGATCGCTACCGCGCAAATGACCAGCGCGCCGACGGCCTCCGAAAACCCGCCAGCCAGTGCAGGGCTTGCAGCCAGAAAGGCTGCTCCCGGGGTGGACCATGCCACCGCCGCCGGTGTTCTGGTGGCCATCGCAAACCACACAGAGCACACACCCATGGCGATGGAGGCGAACATAAGGCCTGAGGCAGCCTGAGCCTCCGTGGCACCAACCGCGGTGAGGCCCGCTAATACGATGGCGAATGAGGAAGAAAACCCAACGAAGGCCGCCAGAAGACCGGTCGAAAGGGCCGAGAAGGAGAAGTGGCGCAGCATAGGTCAGCCGATAGCGGACCGCCCCTTTCGTCACAAGTTGGCAGGCGACCTAAGCGCGAACGGCTTTTGCAGCGAAGCAACCCGGTTTCGCGTTGTGCAGGTGGATGTAGCTGATGTCCTTGTTGCCAAACATCTCCTTGATGGCTCCTTCCAACGCCGGTCCTTCGGCCAGATCGGCTGCGATCATTCGATGGCGTTCGTCATATCCCCGAACGGATATGGGTCGCCTCAGCAGGACTGGTGGCAGTGCGTCAACCTCCGGCATTTCGGCCTTTCTGTCTGGGCGAACATAGATCGCGTGCGCGGCGCGGTACGGGGTGTCTTCCTCCAGGTGCTGCCAGTTGAGGAGGTAGACCGTTTCGCCGACCTCAGCGTCATCAAGGGTGACCCGACATGGGGACCCCGGAAACTGTGTCACCACCTTCCGGTCGATGTGTCTGGCTGCGAGTTCTTCGTCTGACAGCTCACTGAGGAATTGGAATTGCTCGCTATCAAGCGGCAGGATCTGAAATGTCATGGTTGGCTCCTTGTTTTGGCCAGCATGCCTGCCAAGCGGAGCAGGCGCATTCCGAAACCTGCGTGCGGCGTTGCGGGTGCTTGTCTGGCGGTGGGCGATGGCTATCTGTCCAACCATGACAGATACCGTTTCGTCCAATGCTCCCACGCAACCTGACGGTGAGCGAAACCGCCTTTCCGCCCGCGCAGGTCGATATGCGCGCGTCGGCTCAGGCATGGGGGGGATCGCCGCCAAAATGGCGGCGAACCGTCTGCTTGGTCGCGAGTTGAACACGACCGAGAACGCCGCCGAGATCGCAGCGGCACTGGGCAATCTCAAAGGCCCCATCATGAAGGTCGCCCAATTGATAGCGACCATTCCCGAGGCTGTGCCTGCTGAATACGCCGCCGAACTCTCCCAATTGCAGAACGATGCGCCCCCCATGGGCAAGGCGTTTGTGAAGCGCCGGATGGTGGCCGAGCTCGGTCGCGGCTGGGAGCAGAAGTTCGAAGCTTTTGACAAGGAGCCCGTGGCTGCCGCATCGCTTGGTCAGGTCCACCGCGCACGGGTCGCCGGGATGGGCGACGTGGCCGTGAAGCTTCAATATCCCGACATGGCAAGCGCCGTGGAAGCGGATATCAGTCAGCTCAACATGGTGTTCTCCGTTTTCAAGCGCATGGAGAGCGCGATTGATGCTTCTGAAATCAAGGAAGAGATCGCCGAGCGGGTGCGCGAGGAGTTGGAGTACGAGCGCGAGGCAAAGCATGCCCGGCTGTACGCCGATATCCTCAAGGATGAGCCGCTGGTTCGCGTGCCCTCAGTGGACGCCGATCTGTCCACAAACAGGCTTCTCGTGCTTGAGTGGCTGGAAGGCCGAAAGCTTCTCACCTTCAAGGAAGCACCAGAACCCGACCGCAATCGCCTGGCCACTGCCATGTTCCGCGCCTGGTGGCACCCGTTCGCGCATTATGGCGTCATCCATGGTGACCCGCATCTGGGCAACTACACAGCCGCGACTGATGAGGACGGCTCACCAACCCATCTCAACTTGTTGGACTATGGCTGTATCCGGATCTTCCCGGCAGACTTCGTGCAGGGGGTGATCGACCTCTATCACGGCATACTCGCCGATGATCGGGACCGGATCATGCATGCCTTTCAGACCTGGGGTTTCCGGGGGCTGACTCAGGAGCTTGCGGATATTCTGACCGTATGGGCGCGCTTCATTTACGGGCCGCTGCTGGATGATCGCGTCCGCACGATTGCTGACGGCATCAAGCCAGGTGCCTATGGCCGCGAAGAGGCGTTCAAAGTGCATCAGGAATTGCGGGCCAAGGGGCCTGTCACCATTCCTCGAGAGTTTGTCTTCATGGACCGTGCCGCCATCGGATTGGGCTCGGTGTTTCTGCATCTGGATGCCCGATTGAATTTCTACCGCATGTTCAATGAGGAAATCGAAGCCTTCGACCGTGACATTCTCGCCACAAGACAGGCGGAAGCCATGACGAGGGTCGGGCTGAAAGGGTGACTTTTAATCAAAGTTGAGCAAGGTTGTGGCTTCACCTTCGATAGTACAGCGTATTCAAAGGTAGCTAGATGCGGAACTCGACGATCTCAAAGCCACTGGCGCTTGGCGCTTGTGTGGTGGCAGCGGCAGCCCTGGCTGGCTGCACATCTCCAACCGGTGGGCGCACCTTTGTGCGCTCGACCGGGCCAGCGACACCACCGCCACAATTCTTTTCGGTGCAGCAGGTCAACGGCAATTGGCGTGACACCAATGGCAACTTCACAGCCGAATTTCGGGACGGGCAGTTCCAGTCTCTTGCGCCGGATACGGGCCGAAGCGTTGCCGTTGGCACCTATCAGACACTGGGGGAAAACCAGGTGGCGATTGCCTTCAAGACAGCTGCAGGTGCCGAGAGCTCTGCAAACTGCACCTATCAGCCTACCGTCATGAATTGCCGCAATCCTGACGGACGCACCTTCAGCATGGTTCGCACCTGATGATCCGCCCCCAGGGTCGGTCAACACCTCTTTTGAAGGCGCGGCCTAGCCGCGCCTTTTCCGTTTAGCGGTCACTTCGCGCTTCTGTTGATGGATTTGCCTTAAGCGTTTGCGGGCCGGACACACTTTGTGTATCGAACCCAAAAGTGTTTTGGGGTCTTGGATCAATGGCGAACGAACCGGAAGACAAATCTGTAGAGATGGGCGCGGAGATGGATTACTCCGAGCACGACCGCACATTTGCCTTTTTCACTGGCCTGACCAAGTGGGGAACGATTGTGGTGGTGATCGTCCTCATTTTGATGGCGATCTTTCTCCTTTAATCGGCCTGATCCCCGTTGGGTGTGGTCAACTCGCTTGAGCGACCTATTTGCCTGCTTGCGTCGAGGTTTTGGCAGCCGTCGATGTTACGTGTCTCGTGACCAGCGGGGCCGTTTGAAGGGGATGCCGACAATGACAATTATGACAAGGGTGCTGCCATGAAGCTGTTCATTCCCGCAGAAGTCCATCCAGATGAAACGCGTGTTGCCGCCTCTGCCGACGTGATCAAGAAGCTGGTGGCAAAGGGTATTGATGTCACCGTGCAGAAGGGTGCGGGGGCAAAGTCCCGGGTGCCCGATGCTGCGTTTGAGGATGCTGGGGCGACCATCGCCGGTGTCGCCGCTGCGAAAGAGGCTGACATCCTGCTGCGTGTGCGCAGGCCGGAAAAGAAAGAGGCCAAAGCCTACAAAAAGGGCGCTATCGTTCTGGCGACCATTGATCCGTACGGCGCGGAAGATGACGTCGCAGCGATGGCGGACGCTGGAATTTCCGCCTTCGCCATGGAGTTCATGCCGCGTATAACCCGCGCGCAGGTGATGGATGTGCTGTCGAGCCAGGCCAACCTGGCTGGCTATCAGGCCGTTGTGGAAGGCGCGGCGGTTTATGACCGCGCTCTACCCATGATGATGACAGCCGCAGGCACCGTGCCCGCCGCCCGTGTGTTCGTAATGGGTGCTGGCGTTGCCGGTCTCCAAGCCATCGCCACCGCCCGCCGCTTGGGTGCCGTGGTGACAGCTACCGACGTACGTGCCGCAGCCGGTGAGCAGGTGCAGTCCCTCGGCGCCAAGTTCATCATGCACGAGGCATTGAAAGATGCGTCGGGCGAGGGCGGCTATGCCCGCGAACTGACCGATGAAGAAAAGAAAGCGCAGGCAGACCTCGTAGCAGGTCACATCGCCAAGCAGGACATGGTCATTACAACAGCCCTTATTCCGGGCCGACCCGCACCAAAGCTTGTCAGCGCAGATATGGTGGCTGCCATGTCTCCGGGCGCTGTGATCGTCGACCTCGCAGTTGAGCGCGGCGGAAATGTAGAGGGTTCCAAGTCGGGCGAAGTGGTGACAACGGACAATGGGGTCAGCATCGTTGGCTATCCGAATATGGCCGGACGCATTGGTGCTACCGCATCCCAGCTCTATGCCAAAAACCTGCTCGCTTTCCTCGAGACGATGATCGAGGCCGGCGACAATGGCCCATTGCTGACTATTGACCGTGAAGATGAACTGATTGCCGCAACGCTGCTGACCCATGGCGGCGAGATCGTGCATCCCAACTTCGCGCCCGCAGACAAGCCCGCCGATAAGCCTGAAGACAAGGGAGCTGCCTGATGGCTGACAACACACAATCTGCCTCGCTCGCAGACGGCGCCGCCGCGCTTGCCGAGAAGGCCAGCGAACTGGCTGCTGCCGCAGCTGATTTGAGCCGTGAGGCCGCCGCGCAACCGGCGGTAGCCGAGGGCATTGCAGGGGCTGTGTCCGCAGCCACCGGGGTGGATCCCTTCATCTTCCGCTTTGCGATTTTCGTTATGGCGATCTTTGTTGGTTACTACGTGGTCTGGTCGGTCACGCCGGCATTGCACACGCCGCTGATGAGTGTGACCAACGCCATCTCTTCAGTGATCATTGTTGGCGCTCTTCTGGCCGTCGGCATCTCCAGCGCGTCCGGTGCCGCAACAACCTTTGGTTTCATCGGGCTGATCCTGGCGTCGGTGAACATCTTTGGCGGGTTCCTCGTCACCCAGCGCATGCTGGCGATGTACAAGAAAAAAGAACGATAGGGCCGGGGGACAGCTTTCATGGAAAACATCACCGCCCTTCTGTACCTCCTGTCGGGGGTCTTGTTCATCATGGCGCTGCGGGGGCTTTCGCACCCTGAAACGGCGCGCATGGGCAACACCTATGGCATCGTCGGTATGGCGATTGCCGTGGTCACCACGCTTTTCCTCGCCGCGCCCGGGTTCGGCGGGTGGGTGCTCATTCTGCTCGGCGTCGCCATCGGTGGCGGTGCGGGTGCCGTGATTGCCCGGCGCATCGCCATGACGCAAATGCCCGAGCTTGTGGCCGGCTTCCACAGCCTCGTGGGCATGGCCGCCGTCATGGTCGCCGCAGCTGCGCTCTACGCGCCCACATCCTTCGGCATTGTCGACATGACGCCGGACGGCCCTCAGATTCAAGCTGCAGCGCTTATTGAGATGGCACTTGGTGCCGGTATCGGTGCCATGACCTTCACGGGTTCTGTCATCGCCTTTGCCAAACTGTCGGGTCGCATGTCGGGCAAGCCGATCATGCTGCCGTCGCGCCATCTCATCAATGGCGGATTGCTGCTCGCCATCATTGTGTTGATTGGCGTCTTTGCGGGTAATGAAAGCACGACGCTGTTCTGGCTGATCACCATTCTGGCTTTGTTGCTGGGCGTCCTGATCATCATCCCCATCGGTGGCGCTGACATGCCGGTGGTGGTGTCCATGCTCAACTCCTATTCGGGTTGGGCAGCGGCTGGCATTGGTTTCACGCTGGGCAATCTGGCGTTGATCATCACAGGAGCATTGGTTGGCTCTTCGGGCGCCATCCTCAGCTACATCATGTGTAAGGCGATGAACCGATCGTTCATCTCGGTCATTCTTGGTGGCTTTGGTGCCGACGATACGGCGACAAGTGGCGGCGGCGAGGAAGAGGCCCGTCCGGTGAAAACCGGCTCCGCTGATGACGCAGCCTACCTGATGAAGAACGCTGGCAAGGTCATCATCGTGCCTGGTTACGGCATGGCCGTGGCCCAGGCCCAGCACGCCCTGCGCGAGATGTGCGACAAGCTCAAGGAAGAGGGTGTGGAGATCAAATACGCGATCCACCCTGTCGCTGGTCGTATGCCTGGCCACATGAACGTGCTGCTGGCGGAGGCTAACGTGCCTTATGATGAAGTGTTTGAACTCGAAGACATAAACTCAGAGTTCAGCCAGGCTGACGTGGCCTTCGTTATTGGTGCAAACGACGTCACAAACCCCGCTGCCAAGACTGACAAAACTTCCGCCATCTACGGCATGCCGGTTTTGGATGTTGAGAATGCGGGCACTGTTCTGTTCATCAAGCGCGGCATGGCGTCCGGCTATGCCGGTGTTCAGAACGAGCTCTTCTTCCGCGACAACACGATGATGTTGTTCTCGGACGCCAAGAAGATGGTGGACGACATCGTCAAGGCTCTCGACTAGATGATGCCTCACCGGGAGGGCGAACTTCCGCTCGACTTCCCGGCTGATGCACCCATCGTTCCCAGTCCTGCCGAGCAAAGGCGCGCCTTGCTGGAGGCGCGTTGGATTGAACTCACAAACCGTGATCTGCCCGGCGCAGCGGACGCCCGGCGCTGGCCCATTCGCCTGAACCATTGTTTTCAGCGGGTGTTGCTGGACCACGCCTGCGGTGATGTCTGGTATCGTCACATCGAAGGACGACCTGCCTACAGACACGCGCCGGAACCCATTCTTGTGCGTGCTCTGCAGGTGGGAGAGGCCTGTCTGAAGGGCGAAATGAGCCTCGTAGAACTCAACCAGATCAGTCTTGTCATGCGTGGCAAGGTCAGGGCTCGCTAAGCCGAACGGCGACTTCCCAAACGCCCTCGCTCAGATGAACGCCACCTGAATACGGGGTTCGGATCGGGTTCAGAGCGCGGCCTCTATGTTGCTTTCAACGGATCACGCGGCCGATCCGAAACGAAAGGAACTGAGATGAGCAAATCTTCCCTGACATTCAAATCGGCCCTTATTGGTGCAGGCCTTGCGCTTGCCGCAACCCTGGGCACCACAGGTACGGCCAGCGCCGACCATCTGCGCTTTGGCTTCTCCATCGGGGAACGCGGTGGCCCTCACTTCTCGGCGCAGTTCGGCAACCATGTTGCTCCCCGACACCGCCATTACCGTGATGGCCGCCGGGCTTGCACTCCCAAACGGGCAGTTCGCAAAGCGCGCCACATGGGTATCCGCAAGGTGAAGCTGCGTCGGTACGGCCCCCGCGGAGCCGTCGTCACCGGTCGGTACTATGGCGACCGCGTTCGGGTGAAGTTCAACCGCAACTGCCGTGTTCAAAGGATTGCCTACCGCTAACGCCGCAAACGGTGGGCATAGAAAAACCCCGGTGGTCCTCACCGCCGGGGTTTTTCGCGTATTTGGAGAGATGGCGGTACTAGCTGCCGCGCGTCCGTTGCGCGCCCTGCTGGGCTATGGTCAGGCTCGGGTCGAGCGACAGCGCGCGTTTGTAGCTCTGAGCGGCGCGGGATGGGTTGTTGCGCTGTTCGAACACCAGGCCCTGTCCAGCCCAGGCTTCCGCATTTCTGTTGTTGAGGCGAAGCGCTGCATTGAAATCGTCAAACGCATTCGTCTGGTCGTTCAGCGCGAGGTAGGAGAAACCGCGCCTGGCCAGAGGTTGCGCTGCGAATCTCTCGAGTTTGATGGCGGCTGAGAAATCCTCAATGGCCTGTACATGCTGGCCCTGCGCCTGTCTCAACACGCCGCGATTGGTGTAGGCACCGGCATTGTCGGTCCCCAAATTGATCGCGCGGTCATAGTCCCTCAAGGCGTCATTGTTCTGACCGTTGGCGCGGTACAGGTTGCCGCGCCCGACATACGCATTGTCGTAATTGGGGTCGATGCGCAGAGCCGCGTTATAGTCGGCCAGGGCCTGTGCGTTTTGGCCCAGTTCCTGTTGGGCTACGCCGCGGTTGTAATAGGCCTGATGATATCTCGGGTTCAGTTCGATGGCCTTGGTGAAGTCGGCGACAGCTTCGCGGAACCGGCCCGCTTTGCCGTAGGCCACACCGCGCGTGTAGTAGGCACCTGGATTGCGCGGGTCGCGGGCGATCACTTGTGTCAGAGATGACAGGTTCTGCTCGGAGCCCTGGGCCTTGTCGACCACCAGCGTCGATTGCACGTCTTCCGTGACACAACCGGCGAGCGCCAAAGCAAGTGAGAGAGCCACTGTCTTACCGCTCGTACGGCACCAGACGAAGCGCTGGCCCGCAATACGCTGCGCGCGGGGCAAAGGGTCGAGTGCTCTATCAATACGCATCACAAATTCTGTCTCAGGCTAGGTTCGCTTCATCTCTGTCAGAGCTGTTACAGCGATAATCGACACGAAATGGGGCAAAAGGCAAAACTTCAGCACAATCGGGCGGATCTCGGTGTCTGGCCGGTGGTCTCAGCAACCAAATGTTGCTGCCAAAAAGAAAAAGCGGCGCACCGTTGGCACACCGCTTCAAGCATTCAGTCTGGCAAGCGGCTTAGCGGCCTTTGCCTGGCAGCAGGCCTTCGCGCTGGGCGCGTTTGCGGGCCAGTTTGCGGCTGCGGCGGACGGCTTCTGCCTTCTCGCGAGCGCGCTTTTCGGATGGCTTTTCGTAATGACCGCGCATTTTCATTTCACGGAAGATGCCTTCGCGCTGCATCTTCTTCTTGAGAGCGCGGAGGGCCTGATCGACATTGTTATCGCGGACGACGACTTGCACGTGCGGTTCACTTCCTTTTTGCAACATGCCTTCGCGCCGGGCGGCTGCGTAGGGCGTGCTGGTGGTTGAGTTTAAGCCGATCAAAACCGGCAGGGCGGAGTGATCTCCACCAAGATTGGGCGGCCTTAACAAAAAGGCTTATGCTTGTCCAGTCATGTGCGGCCTCGATTAAGGGTCTATGCGCGTCCGGTCAGGCGTGTGACGTGACCCATCTTTCTGCCCTCGCGCACGTCACGCTTGCCATAAAGATGGACCCGGGAATCAGGCTCTTTCAACAGGTCGGGCACTCGGTCGATGTCCTGGCCAATCAAATTGTCCATCTCGCAATCGCTGTGGCGATTTGGCTCCGGCAGCGGCAGTCCAGCGACCGCGCGCATGTGCATTTCGAACTGATCGACGGTGCAAGCCAGTTCTGTCCAGTGACCGGAATTGTGCACGCGAGGCGCGATCTCGTTGACGATCAGCGAGCCGTCGCCCAGTTCGAAGAACTCGACACCCATCACCCCCACATAGTCGAGCTTTTCAGCAATCTGTTTGGCGAGCGTTTGCGCCTTGTGCTGCACCTCAACTGCAGAACTGGCCGGAACGGTACTGGTCCGCAGAATAGAGGCCTGGTGGACGTTTTCAGCGGGATCATAGGTAACCGTCTGGCCGTCACGGCTCCGGGCGACCATGACGGAGATCTCCCGCACGAAGGGCGCAATGGCTTCCATGATACAGTCGTTGGAAAGGGCGCTTTCCAGCGCCTCGGCCAACTCAGCGTCACTGGATTGTGGTGTGAGCCGGACTTGCCCGTGACCATCATAGCCCATGCGCCGCGTCTTCACGATCGCGTCGCCGCCGAAGGCTGCAAGGCTGTCGCCAAACACCCGCCCGTCTGTGATGTCGGCATGATCTACAACTGGAGCGCCGGCTTCCTTTATAAACTGCTTCTCGATCAACCGGTCCTGTGCAACGCGCAGCGCTTCGGCGCCTGGGCGGGTTGGGACGTGTTTTGCAAGAAAGCGCAGGGTCTCCTCCGGCACGTTCTCGAATTCGAGCGTCACAGCATCGCAATTGAAGGCGAATTCTTCCAGCGCGTCTTCGTTGTCATAGGTGTTGGCAAACAGCATGTTGGCCACTTGCGCAGCAGGACATTTGGGATCGGGCTCCAGCACCGCGATGCGATAGCCCAGTCGCGCTCCCGCCATTGCCAGCATGCGTCCAAGTTGACCGCCACCGAGAATGCCGATGGTGGAACCGGGACGAAGTGCCCCGCCTGATGGCTTGTCTGACATTTTATCCGTCATCCGACGGGTGTTCTGCAACGGCAGCCGCCATGGTGGTACGGCGATCGTCGAGACGTCTTGCCAGCTCCAAATCGTTGATGGACAGGACAGAGGCTGCCAGAAGGGCTGCGTTGGTGGCACCTGCCTTGCCGATGGCAAGGGTTCCTACCGGTACCCCACCGGGCATCTGAACGATGGACAGAAGGCTGTCTTCACCAGACAGGGCTTTCGATTCTACCGGAACGCCGAAAACAGGAAGTGTTGTCCACGCCGCCGTCATCCCGGGCAGGTGGGCGGCGCCTCCGGCTCCGGCAATGATGCATGCGAAACCATTGTCTCTGGCTGAGATGGCGAAGTCGCGCATCCGGTCGGGCGTGCGGTGGGCGGAGACGATCCGAGCTTCGTGCTCGATATCCAATTCCTGGAGTACGTCACACGCATGCTTCATGGTCGGCCAGTCGGACTGACTGCCCATGATGACGGCTACTTTCCCGGCTGAGGCCGTCATGCGATGATGTCCGGGGTGACGCTGGCCGCCAGTTTCTGGATCTTGTCTTTCAGTTCCAGTTTCTTGCGCTTCATGCGCTGCACCTGAAGAAAATCGCGCCCCACCGCAATCATGGCGTCAATGGCGCTATCCATGTCGTCATGCTCTTGGCGCAGTGCGGCAAGTTTCATGCGGTCGGCGGCCTTTTGCTGTTCGTCTTCCACACCCTGCTCCGGCAGTCGTTTTGCTGGCGGTGTCATAGGCGGATTTGCCGCTTGCCCGCAACCGCTGAGCCATTGTGAATTGTGTTGGTCATTTAACAAATGACAACGGTATCGGTTCGACGCGCCGTCGGTTTTGTGTCACTGTTTGGATGTTTCACAACGTCCGGTCCACAGTGCCGTCCGTTTCGACGTGCCAGGGCCTTCAAACAGGAAGGAGTGAGTATGTCCAAACAAACGCATATCGAGGCCCTTGAGAGCCGTCATCAAAGTCTTGAGGATCAGTTGAAAGAGGTGGCGCGGGCCAGCTCTGCCGACACGTTGCGTTTGTCGGAGTTGAAGCGACGAAAGCTGGCTTTGAAGGACGAGATAGAGCGACTGCGGTCGCTCCACTAACTCACTCCCCATCCCAAATGTGCAATCGGGCGGCTGTTTCAGTCGCCCTTTGTGTTTCTTGGCCCTATTTGTGTTGGGCCGTGCCAATGCGCTGCAGGGTTTCATGATGGTGGCGCTTCTCGCCTCGTGTGTTTAGGACGATCCATAGAAGCAATTGCGGGGCGTCCATTTTGCCGGAAAAGACCGATCCAACCGCCGTCGAAAAGGCGCAACTCATTCTGACTGTGGATGCGCAGACTATCTTGGCCTCCGACCGCGCCGAGCGGGTAAGACAGGCTGTCGCCGCGGCACCCGTCGCTGCGGTTATCCTTCCGCGTTTTGATCTCTCGACGCCCGACTATGATGACATGGCGAAGGAGATGGTGCCTGTCGTTCAGGCGACGGGAGTTGCGGCCCTTCTCGATGGGCTTGATGCCAGCCAGACAATGGGTCGGCTTGATGCCGATGGCCTTCTGATCGAAGCCAAGGGGCCAAGCTGGGTGGACGACACTCTGGAACTTCTGGACCGCGTTAAAGGCCAACGCTCGATCGGGCTCTACGGTCAGTTCAGCCGCGACAGTGCGCTGACCGCAGGAGATATTGGCCCGGACATGATCCATCTCGGGCCGCTGGCGCGAGACATCAAACCCGAGCCCCATGCGAAGAACCTGGTGCTGGCGGAATGGTGGGCGCAGATGATTGAGGTGCCATGCCTCATTGCCGCCGGAAACGCGCTGGAAAGCGTAGTCGAGGCCGCCGCCACCCATGCCGAGTTTGTGGTTCTTTCCCAAGCTGTCTTTGGGTCAGAGGACCCGGCAGAGACTGTTCTGCGCGCCGTGAAGATGATTGAAGCCGAAGGGCCAGAGCTTGATTTTGCCGAATAGAATTCAGTCACGACGCTTCTCGGACATGATGCACGCCGCTGGAGTTGCCCTGTTGGCGCTTGCCTTGACGGCCGGCCAGAGCATGGCAGAAGACAAAGACGAGATGGCGACCGCGACAAAAGCTCTTGTCGAAGACACTGCCGAACAGGCTGAACCAACTGCAGAGCCGGTTGAAGATGATGAGAGCGATGAGGGTGATGCGGCTGCCGAAGAGCAACCCTCTGAACTGGAACAGCGCACCGCAGAGGCCGATGCCAACAAGGACCTCGCCTTTGGCGCCTTTCAAAGGGGCTATTATCTCACGGCGCTTGAGCTGGCGCTGCCCCGCGCCCAGGTTGGCGACCCCGCCGCGCAGACCTTGATCGCGGAACTTTACGCATCGGGCCTGGGTGTTCCACTCAATGTCGAGGAGGCCATCAACTGGTACCGTTTGGCCGCCCAGGCTGGAGACCGGTCGTCCCAATTCGCTTTGGCGATGTACTATCTCGATGGTGTGGCGGTGGAGAAAGACCGCGAGCGGGCCGCCGAACTGCTCAGACAAGCCTCCATGCAGGGTCACGCATTAGCCCAGTTCAACCTTGGTCAGCTGATCGCGACCGAACGCCCTACGCCCGCGGGTTATGCCGAGGCATTGGAGTGGTTTCGCAAGTCATCCAAGGCGGGCAATCCGGAGGCGAGCTACTCGGCTTCGCAAATCATTGCACGTGGTCTCGATGGTCTGGGCGAGCGACCCGAGGACGCGCTGCCATTCCTCCGGGACGCTGCCGAAGAGCGGATCGTTCCTGCACAGGTGGAACTGGGCCTCGCCCTCGTGGATCGCGCTATTGCAGGCCTTCCGGTGGATCTGTCGCGAGACGATCCTGCCTTTGTGGCAGCCGCCGAGAGCGAGGATGCCACGGAGGGCTACATGTGGCTTCAGCGCGCCGCCATGACGGCCAACCCTTTGGCGCAGAACCGTGTCGCCAAGCTGCGAGAGAGAGGCCTTGGCGTGGAACGCGATCTCGTGGAAGCCAGCAAGTGGCATATTCTCGCCCGTCGTGCCGGTCTGAAAGATGATGGTCTCGACCGCATGTTTGCGCGCCTGCCGCAGGACCAAAGGGCGGAGGCCTTAAGTCTCGCCAATCTGTGGCCCGACGTCCCGCAGCGCGATCCGTTCGCCAATGAAGATGCTCCACCCGCACTACCTGATCCTGACGGTGTTTTGGATCTGGAGCCTGTCAACCCGCCGAGTGGCGTTGACCCGGAAGTGGACTTGACCGACGTCGCCCAGCCCTGAGCGGCCTCGCTTGCAAAGCGGCGCTAAACATGGTGCAAGCCGCCAGACCCTGATGCCGGTTCCGGCACATTTCGGCGCGCGCTGCGTTGCGCCTGTTCTGCTTTAATTGAGGATTGCTGACCGATGAAAATGAATGGCAACGAAATCAAGCCAGGCAATGTGATCGAGCACCAGGGCTCATTGTGGGTTGCGGTCAAAACCAACGCGGTGAAGCCCGGCAAGGGTGGAGCGTTCAACCAGGTTGAACTGAAGAACCTGCTCAATGGCTCCAAGCTGAATGAGCGTTTTCGGGCGTCTGAAACCGTGGAGCGCGTGCGCCTTGAGCAGAAGGACTTTCAGTATCTCTACGACCAGGGCGACATGCTGGTCTTTATGGACAATGAAACCTACGAGCAGATGGAGCTTGAGCGCGACTTCGTCGGTGACCGCTCCGCATTCCTGGCCGATGGCATGACGGTGACGGTGGAGATGCATGAGGGCAAACCCATCGGCGTGAAGCTGCCCGACAATGTGGTGTTGGAGATCACGGAAGCCGACCCTGTGGTGAAAGGCCAGACCGCATCATCCTCCTACAAGCCAGCGGTTATGGAAAACGGCATCAAGATCATGGTGCCGCAGTTCATCGATGCGGGGGAGCGCATTGTGGTGGACACAAGCGAGATCACCTATCTACGCCGCGCCGGCGATAACGACTGAGCCGCACGCTCATCTGACAGGATTTTCCCATGGCTCGCTCCGCGCTCATGAATGTGATGATTGGTGCCGCTACCAAAGCGGGGCGATCACTCACGAAGAACTACCGCGAAATCGCCAACCTTCAGGTGAGCCGCAAGGGCCCCGCTGACTTCGTTTCAGCCGCCGACAAGCAGGCCGAGAAGATCATTTTTGAGGAACTCAGCACCGCCCGTCCGGGTTGGCAGTTCCTGATGGAGGAGCGCGGCGAGGTCGGCGGCAAGGACAAGCAGCACCGGTGGATTGTCGATCCGCTGGATGGCACCACCAACTTCCTGCACTCCCTGCCCATGTTCGCGACGTCCATCGCCCTGGAGCGCGAGGGAGAGCTGGTTGCGGCGGTGATCTACAACCCGGTGATGGAAGAAATGTTCACCGCTGAAAAGGGCCGTGGCGCTTACTTCAATGACACACGACTGCGTGTCGCCCAGCGCCGCGACATGGCGGACATGGTGATCGGAACGGGCTTGCCG
This sequence comes from Pseudomonadota bacterium, assembly GCA_039816825.1. GTDB lineage: Bacteria > Pseudomonadota > Alphaproteobacteria > Rhizobiales > Rhizobiaceae > JBCBXA01. Next base: position 54,576 of record JBCBXA010000001.1, read on the forward strand.
TTCCTTGGCAAGGCGGGGCACGGAAAGGCCTTGCTGGAAATGCGCTCTGTGATGGGCGAGACAGCCGGCGTACGCCGCTATGGTGCCGCTGCCCTTGATCTTGCTTATGTGGCGGCTGGCCGTCTCGACGGGTTTTGGGAGCGGGGTCTTCAGCCATGGGATGTGGCTGCAGGCCTGCTGCTGGTGCGGGAGGCGGGTGGCTTTGTCACCGATATGGCGGGGGCGAAGGCAGACCCCTTCAGCGGTGAATACATAGCCGGAAATGAAGAGGTGGTCGGTAAGCTGAGGGCGCTCATCGACAAATCCAAGATGCCGGAAAAGGCCTGAAGGCTTTCATCTTATCGCCCCTTTGGGTGTCCAATACTCTTCTAAATCGCCACACTAAGACCGGTTCCATTGGCCGTTTGGCTGGGCTAGCGTCAGCATACTGATTTTGGGGGATGACGACTTGGCCAGAGCAGGCGATCAGCACAAGCTTTCCAATCCGCAACTCTATCTGGCGATCATGGTGGTCTGCCTGGTGATCGTCGGATTTGTAGGGGCAATCCTCAACCGGCAGATTGCCAGCGCCTTCGCGACCAATCCACTGCTGAACGGCCTGATCCTTAGCGTGCTGCTGGTCGGCGTGCTGCTGACCTTTGTTCAGGTCATTGCGCTGATTCCTGAAGTGCGGTGGGTCAATTCCTATAGGCGTGGCGATGACCTGTCCGAGCGGCGTGCGCCCAACATGCTGGCGCCCATGGCCGAGCTTCTGGGGCGGCGTGCGCAGAGCCAGCCGCTTTCAACTCAGTCTCTCCGTTCCATCCTCGAGAGCCTGGGTACACGTTTGGATGAGAGCCGGGACATCTCCCGTTACCTTATTGGCCTCCTCGTTTTCCTCGGCCTTCTGGGGACATTCTGGGGCCTGCTCCAGACGATTGGATCCATTGGCGATACGATCCGCAGCCTCGATCCCGGAACGGGGGACACGAACGATATTCTGGACACGCTGAAAACCGGCCTCGCCGAACCGCTGGACGGTATGGGCACCGCCTTCTCGTCATCGCTGTTTGGTCTTTCCGGATCCCTGATCCTTGGCTTTCTCGACCTGTGGGCCGGTCGTGCGCAGAACCGGTTCTACAACGAGCTGGAGAACTGGCTGGCTTCGGTCACCGATGTGGAGTCCGGCTCTATTCCGGCCATCGATACAGCCTCGCTAAAAACCGGCGAGGATATGCAACGGGCCATCGAACAGCTGGCGGCCAGCATGCAGAACGGCGGCGGCAATGGCATGAACCAGCGCGTGACATCGGCCATGGCCAATCTCGCCGAGGGCATTCAGGGCCTGGTGAAGCAGATGCGGTCCGAGCAGCAATTGTTGCGCGACTGGGTCGAGGGGCAGGCTGAACAGCAAAAAGATATCCAGTCGCTGCTGGAGCAGATGAAGCGCGACCGCGATGCGGAACCGGGTGAGTAAGGCGGTCGTCTGATGGCTCTTGGGCGCTCCAGACGTCGTAATGGCGGAGTGGATTATTGGCCGGGCTTCGTGGACGCCCTGGCGACCCTGTTGCTTGCCATCATGTTTCTGCTTTCTGTCTTTGTGCTGGGTCAGTACATTCTCAGCCAGGAGATCTCCGGCAAGGATACCGTCCTCGACCGTCTGAACCGGCAGATCAATGAACTGACGCAGCTTCTGGCGCTGGAGCAGAGCAACAGTCAGGACCTTGAAGATCAACTGGCCGGTCTGCAGGCGACGCTGTTCGAGCGCGATGAGAACGTGTCGCGCCTACAGGCTCTTCTGGATCAGGCTCAGCAACCCGATGACGGCTCTGAGGAGCGGATTGCCGGGCTTGAGGACACTCTGGAAGAAGAACAGCGCATCTCGCGGCGTGCTGCCAGTCAGGTCGCTCTCCTGAATCAGCAGATCAGCGCGCTGCGGCGGCAGATTGCGACCCTCGAAGATGCGCTGGAAATCTCAGAGCAGCGGGACCGCGAGAGCGAAGCCAAGATTTCTGACCTTGGACGGCGGTTGAACGTGGCTCTTGCGCAGCGCGTGCAGGAGCTGAACCGTTACCGTTCGGACTTCTTTGGGCGGTTGCGGGAAATCCTGTCCGACCGGGCGGATATTCGTGTCGTGGGCGACCGTTTCGTGTTCCAGTCTGAAGTTCTGTTCGGCTCCGGCTCCACTGAGATCAACGCCGCCGGTGAAGCCGAGATGGCCAAGCTGGCGAGTGCGATCATTGAACTTTCCGAAGAGATCCCAGACGAGATCAATTGGGTGCTCCGGGTCGATGGCCACACCGATAACATCCCGGTCAGCGGTCGCGGGCGCTTTCAGAGCAATCGCGAGCTGTCGGCCTTCCGCGCCATCTCGGTGGTGGACTTCCTGATTGAGCAGGGCGTGCCTGAGGCGCGGCTTGTGGCGGCGGGCTTTGGCGAAACACAACCCCTCGACCCTGCGGACACCGCTGAAGCGCGGGACCGAAACCGTCGCATTGAGTTGAAGCTCACCGAGCGCTGAGCGTCTGCTTGATCTGGGCAATCCTTGCGATGTCCTTCGGCCTCGAAAAGCGTTCGAAGAACGCCAGCTGGTCTTTGAGACTGGCGACCACAAATGAGCTGCCACCAACAGTTATGGTGTCAGTCTCGTCTGGCCAGACCGCAAGCCATTTTCCTCCAGCTCTCACCTTCAGGTCGGCCATGACTTCCACCGGAAGGAAGGGCGTTTGAACGGTCAAGAAGAGCGACGAACGAAACAAGGCGGATGATTCACGCTGTTTTGCTGCCGCGCCAATCGTTGTCGCAAGTTCGCTAACACCTTGCTCAGTGGTCAACAGATCGACGTCGGACACGGTTCCACACGGCAGGTTCCTCAGGCAGACCGATGCGCTACCAAAAACGCAGTAGGGCTGACTTATCGAGTTCACCAGCTTTGCAATGTGCAGAAGCGTGCTTTCGACCAGCTTCTTCTGCCCCATGGTTTTCTGCGTCATCCTGCCAGCGCTTCGGCGCCCTTCTCGAACTGTAGTTTCGCCAGGCGGGAATAGGTGCCGCCGGCTGCGATCAGTTCTTCGTGCGTCCCACGTTCCACAACGGTGCCTTGCTCCATCACGAGAATTCGGTCAGCACCGAGGACCGTCGCCAGCCGGTGGGCGATTACCAGCGTGGTGCGCCCTGCCATGAGCTTGTCCAGCGCGGCCTGCACCGCTGTTTCGCTCTCGGCATCCAGGGCCGATGTGGCTTCGTCGAGAAGGAGGATGGGCGCGTCCTTCAGAATCGCGCGGGCAATCGAGATGCGCTGCCTCTGGCCGCCTGAAAGCGTGACGCCCCGCTCACCAATGATGGTGTCATAGCCGTCGGCCATCTCGCTGATAAAGCCGTCGGCGTTTGCGGCCTTCGCGGCTTCCCGGATTTCCTCGTCGGTCGCGCCGGGTCGGCCAAAGCGGATATTGTCCATGATGGATGCTGCGAAGACGGCCTGCTCTTGGGCCACAAGCGCAACGGCGCTTCTGAGCTCCACGGGATCAAGTCGGTCGATGGCGATGTTCCCGACGGTGACGGAACCGGCGGTGGGATCGTAGAAGCGTAGCAGCAGGTTGAAGAGCGTTGTCTTGCCCGCACCCGACGGGCCAACGATGGCGATTGTTTCACCGGCATTGACGGTGAAGTCCACATCGTGGAGCGCGGAGGGCTGCCGGTCGCTTCCCGTCACGCCTCCATAGGCGAACCCGACGTTTTGGAATGCGATCGAGGCGTTGACTGCCTGCAGATCCGGAAGGGCAACCGGCTGAGCTGGTGCGGTGACCAGGGGTGCGATGGCGAGAATTTCGGTCAGCCGTTCCGCCGCGCCCGCCGCCTGCTGCAGCTCACCCCAGATTTCGGAAAGCGTGGCCAGTGAGCCGGCCGCAATGACGGCGTAGAGCACGAAAGCGGTGAGTGTGCCGGCCTCCATGTCTCCAGCCCAAACGCGCTGGGCACCCAGCCACAGAACGCCGGTGATGGAGCCAAAGATCACGAAGATCGAGAAGCCGGACAGGAGACCGCGGGCGATGAGAGATTGTCGTGCCGCATCAAAGGCGGAGATCACAGCCGTGCGGTAGCGGTTCTCCGCCTGGCGTTCATTGGTGTAGGCTTGGAAGGCCTTGACCGACTGGATGGCCTCCGACGCATAGGCGGTTGCTTCGGCCAGCGTGTCCTGGGCGTAGCGGGACCGCTTGCGCACCATCCGCCCGAAGAGAACCAGCGGTATGACCAGAAGAGGTATGACCCCAAGCGTGATCGCCGACAGAGACGGGCTGGACCAGACCATCATGATCACCGCACCGATACCGATGACCAGATTGCGCAGGGCAAGGGATGCCGTCGCGCCGAAGACGGATTTGATCTGCGTTGTGTCGGCGGAAAGGCGTGAAATCAACTCGCCGGAGAGGGCCTTGTCGTAGAAGGCCATGTCGAGACGGGTGAGATGCGAGAAAACATCGGCCCGTACGTCGGCCACCACGCGTTCGCCGATCCACATGACGAAATAGTAGCGCAGCGCAGATGCAAGGGCCAAACCGCTGGCCAGAACGTAGAGCCAGGAGAAGTTCTCATTGATGGCCGCCATATCGCGCTCAATGCCCTGATCGACCAGAAAGCCGATGAAGCGTGGCAGAACGAGCGTGAGAGCGCCGGCCACCAACAGGAAGAACAAGGCAGCTGCCAGCCGCAACCGGTGGCGCAGCAGATAGGGCAGCAGCCGGGCGAGGGGGCTCAGGTCACTGTTCTTGGCCGTGCGGTCCGCAGCCTCGTTGAGGTTGGACGGCATGGCTGCCGAATTGGTCGAGATGTCTGCGCTTGTCATGGCGCTCATGTAATGTTGGTTGCACCGTGTGCATAGCCCAACTCTGGGCAAAGCGGCACGCATGGTGACGCGGGCAAAACCTTGTCAGCTGTTGGCTCTTTGTGTATGCGATGCCGACCGCGCGGGCTGCATGTGCCGCCCGCACTTTCATTGTAACACCCACTCGAACCCAATGGGGTTGGCGTTGGGCGGTGAGACATGATCCGCCCGTTCCGGCTTCGCGCGAGACGATGATGAAAAACGATATTCATCCTGACTACCACACCATCAACGTGGTGATGACCGACGGCACAACCTTCCAGACACGCTCCACCTGGGGCAAGGAAGGCGACACGATGAACCTCGATATTGACCCGACCTCCCACCCGGCCTGGACTGGTGGCAACCAGCAGCTGCTGGCCCGTGACGGTCGCGTGTCCAAGTTCAAGAAGAAATTCGCTGGTCTGGGTCTCTAAGGCCTGTCCATCAGCTGAAATGCGAAAGGGCGCCCGATCAGGCGCCCTATTTGTTGGCCGAGTGACACTTGTTCCCTCTCAGCTTGATGTCTCACAGTGCTCTTTGAAGAGCCGCCGAAGCTGAGGGACGTGGGTCTTGAACCCATGCGGCCATTATGATGTTGCCGTTCCAGGATAGCTTACCGGGTCGGCAAACCGGCTGTCCGTATGCCAATCCCAATAGGTCTGGTGCACGGCCCGGGTCACAGGTCCCACCTTGCCATCTCCGACGGGCGCGTCATCAATCCTGGTCACGGGCATGATGCCGCCAGCCGTCGATGTGACAAAGACTTCATCCGCAACGCAAAGCGCCTCTTTGGATAGTGCGCCCTCGCGCACCTCGCGACCCTGCTCCCGCCCGATCTCAAGGACAGTGCGGCGCGTGATGCCAGCCAGAACGCCGTGTTCCGGTGTCAGCAAGGCTCCATCTGTTACAGCGAAGACGTTAAAGCCCGGCCCTTCGGCGATGTTGCCATCGCTATCCACAAGCAGAGCTGTTTCCGCTCCCTGGTCATAGGCTTGATAGAGCCCGCCAATCAGATCGAGCCAGTGATAGTTCTTGATAGCCGGGTTCACGCTGCTCGGCGGGATGCGCGTCACATCCGTCACGCGCACATGCAAGCCACGCTTCATCTGTTCGTCGTTGGCAACTGATCCATAAGGCACAGCGAAGGCGAGAAACCTGTTACTCGATTTGCGCGGGTCTCTGCTGAAATCGGGAGACCAGCCGCGCGTGCAGATCATCTCAACATATGCACTGCGATGACCGGATAGTGCGACGCAGTCGTGCAGGATGTTCCTCAGATCATCGATTGAGACCGGCAGCGCCATCCGAAGACGCTCGATCCCGCTCAGAAAGCGTTCGATATGATCGTCGAGGCGAAAGAACGCGCCGTCCCAGACGTGCACCGTATCGTAGGTCGCATCCGAATGGAGGAAGCCATAGTCCAGCACCGAAATCTTTGCCTCTGATACTGGGATGTACTGACCATCCTGCCAGGCCACTCCCGCAGGATAGCTATGCGGATCCGTGTAGTGGGGCGTTAGAACTGGTGGAGTGGACATGCATTGAGCCTCGTCTGTTTAGCTTGGCCAGCGTATCCTGCTAAACTGACATAAAACGCTCGAAAATGACCATAAATATGGGTATTTGGTGTCAGCATAAATTCTAAAGTGAAGAAAAATGGTCACAGCTCTTGATCAAACAGACCGCGACATCCTGACTGCTCTGCAAAAGGATGCGCGAGTCTCAGCTGATATGCTGGCCGAGCAGGTCGGCGCGTCGCGCTCTTCGGTGCAGCGGCGTCTGAAACGGCTCAATGAGTCCGGCGTTATCATACGTGAAGTGGCCCAGATCGACCCTGATCGCGTCGATGCGCAGATGACGTTTATCGTCGAGGTCGAACTGGAGCGCGAGCGCGTCGATCTGCTTGACGAATTCAAACGGTCAATGATGGCTTTGGATGCGGTGCAGCAATGCTACTATGCCACCGGACATGCTGATTTCATTCTGATCGTTCTTGCCAAGAGCATGAAGGACTATGATCAGCTGACGCGGCAGGTTTTCATCGAAAACCCAAATATCCGCCGGTTTGCCACTTCTGTCGTCGTTGATCGCGTAAAGGCAAGCCTATACGTGCCGGTTTCGGACTGAGCCTTTGAGGTTGATTTCTGACGCGGTTTCAACCGCGTCAGCCCATGCCAGAAACCGGGTGGCAGCTTAATCCGCGTAGCGGACCTGCCGCGCCAGCGTCTTGAAGCCTCGTCCTTCGATTAGCGCCCGCCGAAGGCGGCCTGCAGAATGTCCATCTGCACCGAGACCGGATTGTCGGCCGCGGGTTTGGCTTCGCCGTCACCATAGATCTGCTCGTCGATGGTCTTGATGCGGCCGGCGAGGCTCATGGAGCGTTCCACCAGCGCGCGGAACTCCTGCGGCAGAAGCGGCCAGTTCTCCTGGCTGATGTCCGGGCCGGTCTGCTCGAGCTTGATCTTCTTTTTCTCGGTGGCGACCTGCTCGCGCGTCATGTCGCCTTCATTGGCGGAGCGCTGGAGCAGCAGCCAGCTGGCCAATTGCATCAGACGCGTCGTCAGGCGCATGCTCTCGGATGCGTAGAGAACCGATGCAGGCTTTGCGAGAAGCTTGGCTTCAGCGCGGCCATCGCCATCGAGATAGTTCGCGGTCTCTTCGACGAGCTGCATGCCTTCGGCAAACAGTGTCTTGAAGGACGCGGTAAAAGCTACGTGCTCGGCGAGCTGCACGGTGTTGGAGGATTCGGGGCCGGCCTGTTTCTCTGTGTCAGACATGTAAACTCACTACGCTTGGAAGTGCGGCTTCTGTGGCCGCTATGCTCCCTGTTTGGACAAAGTTCGGTCGCGTCCCGACGTCAGGCAATGCCTGTCTTGTCTGACTACAGAATGCCCCAGGTGCTCCGCCGAATGAAGGGGGCGGAGTGATAAGGTTACGCAATGGTTAAGAAGCGTGGCCTACTGGTCGGTCTGACCCCAGGCCAAAAAAAAGAGCCGCAAGCGGCTCTCAGGAGTTTTAACAGGGAGGCGTCAAACAAGCGGCAAAGCGCCTGTCCTACGATCGAAGGTTGTTAAGCTTCGAATAAAATTAGTTATGACACGTAAAGACTAATGAACTGTTAACGGGTGAATCGTTCGTCAACGCGGTTCCCCTCGGTTTGAGGGTGAGGCCTTGTTCGATATTCCATCCCACATGCGTGCCGTCGAGATTTCCAAGCCCGGCGGGCCTGAAGTGTTGCGCGTTGTGGAGCGCCCAGTCCCCACAGCTGAACCGGGGCACGTGCTCATCAAGGTAGAGGTCGCGGGAGTGAACCGGCCAGACTGCCTTCAGCGTGCGGGGGCTTACCCTCCCCCGCCGGGTGCCAGTGATCTGCCGGGTCTGGAGGTCAGCGGCACGGTCGTCGCTGGCCCAAAAGAACTGCTCGGCACAAGTGTCATGGCCCTGACCAATGGCGGGGGCTACGCGCAATATGTGTCGGTGCCGGTTGGAGCCTGTCTCCCAGTGCCTCCTGATCTCGACATGGTGTGGGCGGGCGCTATCCCGGAGACGCTCTTTACGGTCTGGCACAATGTGTTTCAGCTGGGTGCCCTGTCGTCGGGCGATGTTTTTCTGGTCCACGGCGGATCATCTGGCATCGGCACTATGGCGATTCAGTTGGCCCGGCATTTCGGTGCGACCGTCATCGCCACCGTGGGCAATGATCAGAAGTGCGAAGTCGCCGTCGGCCAGGGCGCGCATCACGCCATCAACTATCGAGGGCAGGACTTTGTTGAAGAGGTGAAGGGCATCACGTCGGGCGCCGGCGCCGACGTCATCCTCGATATGGTTGGTGGCAGCTATGTCGCGCGAAATCATAAGGCGGCCGCCATCGGCGGACGGATCGTCCAGATCGCGACCCTCGGCGGGGCCAAAGCCGAGTTCAATGCGGGTCTTCTGATGGTCAAGCGGTTGGTCCACACCGGTTCCACCTTGAGGCCTCGCTCTGATGCCTTTAAGGCCGCTTTGGCTGCCGAGCTTCGACAGAGGGTGCTGCACTTGATAGCGGACGGCAAGATAGCGCCGCTGCTGCACAGCACGTTTGAGTTGAAAGACGCGGTTTCCGCCCATGCGTTGATGGAGAGTGGCGAGATGTACGGAAAAATCGCGCTTACCGTCGAGCATTAAGGTCAGTTTCCGACATGTTCGAACGCTTCATCGCGCCGGTTCTGTTTGTCTTTATCTGGTCCACCGGCTTTGTCGTTGCTGGCGGTGTTGCCGGGTTTGTCGACCCCAATCTTTTTCTGGCTTTGCGGTTCTCTGCAGTTGCCTTGATTTTTGGAGCCGTGGCTTTGGCCCTCCGCCAGCCGTTGCCCGACCTCGCAACCGTGCTGAGGCTCATGTTTATCGGGCTCTTTATGTATGCGTTCTATCTGGGGCCGTGTTATTGGGTTGTGGCGCAGGGCATGTCGGTGGGCGTCATCACGCTGATCGCAACGCTGCAGCCGCCTATGACGGCGGTTCTCTCGGCCCGCCTCTACGGAGAGCCGATTTCCGGCTCTCTGATCCTGGGCCTGGCGTTGGGGATAGCGGGTGTGGCCATGGCGGTCTGGCCAACTCTGGACGTGGGCGCTTTGGGCGGCACGCCCTTGAGCCATGTCGGGTTGGCGTTTTTAAGTGTCTTGTCCCTTACCATTGGCACGCTCATGCAAAAGGCCCGCACGTCCACCGTGCCACTGATGACGGCCAACGCTTGGCAGAAGGTGGGTGGAGCACTCGGAGTGGCCGTGGCGGCGCTGCTGCTGGGCGAAGGGCAACTGGATGTGACGCCACGCAGCGCCTTTTCCTACTTCTGGGCCGTGTTTGTCCTTTCAATCGCCGGCATGTCACTGATGGTCTGGATGTTGCGGCGGGGCGGCGCGACCCGGTTCACAGCGTTGTTCTTTCCAGTGGCACCACTGGCCGCCATTCAGGGTTGGATCCTGTTTGGAGAGATACTCTCACCCTTTCAGATCGCCGGTTTTGCCCTCACGGTGCTCGGCGTGATCCTGGCAAGGCGGCAGCCCCGCACTGCGCTGAAGGCCGCTTGAAGCCGTTGAGCTTTGGACCTATAACCGACGCATTCCGAACAATGTGGTGCACTCCACGGCTCCCCGGAAGGCCACCCGGCCCTTCCACTGCGTGACAGCAGGGCGAGCGAACGAAGAAGGTATGACTCCATGGCTCAAGAGCTCCTGATGCCCAAGGCGACTGCGGTTTGGCTCGTGGACAACACGGCGCTGACGTTCGATCAGATCGCGGCGTTCTGCAAACTGCACCCGCTGGAAGTGAAGGCCATTGCCGATGGCGACAGCGCGCAGGGCATCAAAGGTCAGAGCCCCATCGCCACGGGCCAGTTGGATGCTGACCTGTTGAAAAAGGCCGAAGCTGATTCCGCCGTGAAGCTGGAGCTTGCCAAGCCGAAGGTGTCCGTGCCGGCCGCCAAGAAGAAGGGCCCGCGCTACACACCGGTGTCCCGCCGTCAGGACCGCCCCAATGCCATCCTGTGGCTGGTGCACAACCATCCTGAACTGAAGGACGCCCAGATCATCCGGCTCGTTGGCACCACCAAGACCACCATTCAGGCCGTGCGCGACAGGACTCACTGGAACTCGCCCAATCTTCAGCGTCTGGACCCCGTGACCCTAGGTCTGTGCAGCCAGATTGATCTCGATGCCGAAGTGAAGGCAGCGGAAAAATATCTGCCGCCCAAGCCTGAAGTGTCGGATGATGAGACACTGCTTCCGGCTTCGGAAACGCAAGGTCTCGATGTGTCTGAGGATGTGGCCGAAGAGCCGCGCGCGGACGAGAATGTTGATGCGGATTCGGTCTTTGCGAACTTTCAGAACCTCTCTGACAAGTAGCGTCACCACGCAACTGAATCACGAATAAGGGGCTTATGAGCCCCATTAATGGGGCCGTACAGGGGGGCCGGGACGAGGCGTTCCGGCCCTAAACCGTTTTAATGTTGTCCATGTTTTAACCACGCACGCTGGAAGTTTGCACTTTCAAACGGTTGAAATATTTTCAAACGTTTCAACCACTTGGCACACTATTTTTCAGAAACCTTCGTCGTGGTAGCGCGTTCTTCAACAGATTGAAGGAGCACCACATGGCCGACACACTTCACGACATTGCAGTCAAAATGGTTCGCCCCGGTCAAGGTATTCTGGCCGCTGACGAGAGCACTGGCACCATCAAGAAGCGCTTCGACTCCATAGGTGTGGTGTCCACACCGGAAAAGCGTCGGGACTATCGCGAGATGCTTTTCTCCGCCAATGATGCCATGCGGGACTATATCTCCGGCGTGATCCTGTACGAAGAAACCCTGATGCAGGACGCCACTGACGGCACCCCTTTGGTGGATCTTCTCACGCGCAATGATGCGCTCATCGGCATCAAGGTCGATAAAGGGGCCAAGCCTCTGGCGCTTGGCGGCACAGAGAAAGTGACCGAGGGTCTCGACGGTCTGCGCGAGCGGCTGGCGGTCTATCATGATCGTGGCGCGCGCTTTGCCAAATGGCGCGCCGTTGTGGACGTTTGTGAAAGCCGTCCGACCCGCTCCGCCCTGAAGGCCAATGCCCACGCCCTGGCGCGTTATGCGGCCCTTTGCCAGGAGGCTGGGATCGTGCCGATTGTCGAGCCGGAAGTTGTAGCCGATGGCGAAAACGCCACCCATTCCATCGACCGCTGTTACGAAGTGACCGACGCGGCCCTGAAGATGCTTTACGCCGAACTGGCCGATGCCGGTGTTGATCTTGAAGGCACGATCCTCAAGCCCAACATGGTTGTGCCGGGCGTCAAGGCTGCCCCAGCATCCGTTGAAGAGGTCGCTGAGAAGACGGTTCAGGTTCTCAAAGCCAACGTACCATCAGTCGTGCCTGGCATTGCGTTCCTGTCTGGCGGTCAGACCGATGAACAGGCGACGGCCCATCTCTCCGCGATGAACGCCATGGGCGATCTGCCTTGGGCACTGACCTTCTCTTATGGCCGCGCTCTTCAGGCCGCAGCCTTGAAGGCTTGGGGTGGTCGGACCGAGAACGTCGCTGCCGCTCAGCGCGCCTTTACTCACCGTGCCCGCATGAACGGTCTCGCTGCGGTCGGCACCTGGAAAGACGAGTTGGAGATGGCTGCCTAGCCTGCTCAGAATCAAAATTGGAACGGCCGCTCTGTCCTGCAGGGCGGCTTTTTTGTTGCCCGGATGATCGGCCTCGCTATCTGACCAGCCATGACCAAGCGCCCGCCTCTGCCAGAAGCCCATGTCAGCGAAATCGTCCAGATGGCGCTGTCCGACCATGTGAGCTTTGCCGAGATCGAGATGGAATATGGTCTGGGCGAAGAGCAGGTGAAAAACCTGATGCGCGATAGGCTCAAGGCGGGCAGCTACCGCGCCTGGCGAAGGCGCGTGCGAGCCTTTGGCGACAGGCGGGCCCATTACAAAGGTTCGTGAGCGTCACAGCCGTCACATGATTGCCTTCTTAGCTGGATGGTAACGCCCATCTGTCAGTCTGGAATGACTATGAACCTCGCACTGAACCATATCGCGTCCTGGCTTTCGTTTCCGGTCTATGCCCTTCAGGGCACCTACGTACGGAACACGACGCCGCGCATGGACCCTGCTGTTTGCCCAAGGTTGGGCACTCTGGGTTCCATGAGGGCCAGCCATCCAGGGCGGGGCGAAGAGATCCGATTGCTCGTCATTGGTGATTCATCGGCAGGCGGTTTTGGTGTGGACTCAATGGATGAAAGTCTTGGGGCGCATCTCGCGAGCATATTGAACCAGCGTACCGGGCGACCCGTTAGCGTATTTGCGATGGGGTTCAACTCCGCCGTGGCTGCCGAGTTGCGGGACGAAGTGGTGGGCAATCTCGAACATCGCGACTGGACGCATGTGTTGGTGTCTGTCGGGATCAATGACACGAAGAACTTCCATTCTTTGCGGCGCTGGACCAAGGGCTTCGGCCGCCTGATCTTCGCTTTGCGGGCGCGTTTTCCGGGCGCTCGGATCATCTGGCCCGAAATTCTTGCGGTCAAAGACATGCCGCGCCTTCCAAGCCCTCTGCGGGACATCATGGAGTGGCGGGCTCAATTGCTGAACGCCCGCGGGCGCTGCCTGTGTTCGGAGCGGGGGGCTTACTGGCTGCCACGTATGCTGAAGGGCGGGCCGCAGTGCTATGCCCTCGATGGCTTCCACGCCAACTCCTACGGCTACCGGGTTTGGGCCGAGCATATGGTCGAAGAAATGCTCAAACAGCCTGAACTGATCTGAGCCTTCCAGCCCATTTCCTTCCGACCAAATGCGTACTGTTGCGCCCTCTGTTCTTCGCGCTAGTGTTCGTCCGCTCTGGGCCCGCTCTGGGACGAGCACGGGTTCAGTTGGGGAGGCTGCCATGGCGCAATATCAGGATGTCTATGAAGGCTGGCGGTCTGATCCGCACGGTTTCTGGATGCAGGCTGCCCAGGATCTTGTCTGGCAAGTGCCGCCGCAGACAGCGTTCGATGAGACGCAGGGCGCTTATGGGCGTTGGTTCCCCGATGGCCAACTGAACACTTGCTACAATGCGGTCGACCGTCATGTCGATGAAGGCAATGGCGACCGTCTCGCCATCATTCACGACAGCCCGGTTACAGGTACCAAGCGCAAGATCAGCTATGCTGAATTGCAAGATGAAGTGGCGACGCTGGCCGCCGTGCTGCGCCGATTGGGCGTCGGCAAAGGCGACCGGGTGATCATCTACATGCCCATGGTGGCCGAGGCGGCCTTTGCCATGCTGGCCTGCGCCCGCATCGGGGCGGTCCATTCGGTCGTGTTTGGCGGCTTTGCGGCGCCGGAGCTGGCCACGCGAATCGACGACGCCAAGCCGAGCCTGGTTCTGGCGGGGTCCTGCGGCATCGAGCCATCCCGGACGGTGGAATACAAACCGCTTCTCGACCAAGCCATCGACATGGCCGAGCATAAGCCGAGCAATGTGCTTCTGCTCCAACGCCCGCAGTGCGCAGGCAGCATGGTGGAAGGCCGCGACCATGACTGGCAGACGTCAGTCGATGCTGCCCGCGCGGATGGTGAGAAAGCAGACTGTGTCGCGATGGCGGGCACCGATCCTCTCTACATTCTCTACACTTCCGGCACGACTGGTAAGCCAAAGGGCGTCGTGCGGGACAATGGCGGCCATGCTGTCGCCATGCGCTGGTCTATGGCCAACATTTACGATGTGGCCCCCGGCGAAGTGTACTGGGCGGCGTCGGATATCGGGTGGGTCGTCGGTCACAGCTATATCATCTATGCGCCACTCCTCGCTGGATGCACGACCGTCATGTATGAGGGCAAGCCAGTCGGCACGCCAGATGCCAACGCCTTCTGGCGCGTGATCGAGGAGCACAAAGTGGTCACGCTTTTCACGGCGCCCACGGCCTTCCGCGCCATCAAGAAAGAAGACCCGAAGGGCGAAGGCCCTGCCGAGTTCGACCTTGGTCATTTTCGTGCGCTGTTCCTGGCGGGTGAGCGGGCAGACCCCCCGACCATTGAGTGGGCGCAGAAGATGCTTGACGTGCCGGTGATCGACAATTGGTGGCAGACGGAGACGAGCTGGGCCATTGCGTCGAGCCCGTTCGGCATTGAAAAGCTGCCGGTGAAGCTCGGCTCGCCATCCCTGCCCATGCCTGGATATGATCTGCGGGTTCTGGATGATGAAGGCCACGAGGTTCCAGCCGGGACGCTGGGCAATCTGGTGGTCAAGCTGCCTTTGCCACCGGGCTGTTTCCCGACCCTGTGGGAAGATGAGACGCGCTTCCGCTCTTCCTACCTTGAAGAGTTCCCGGGCTACTACCAGACCTCTGATGCCGGGCTGATCGATGAGGATGGCTACACCTTCATCATGGCTCGCACCGACGACATCATCAATGTGGCGGGGCACCGGCTTTCGACCGGCGGCATGGAAGAAGTGGTGGGCTCACATCCTGATGTGGCCGAATGTGCAGTGGTTGGGATTGCCGACGCTTTGAAAGGCCAATTGCCCATGGGCTTCATGGTGCTCAATTCAGGTGTTGAGCGACCACAGGGTGAGATTGCGAAGGAAGTGGTGACCTTGGTGCGCGAGCGGATCGGTCCCGTGGCTGCGTTTAAACTCGTGCTGCCAGTGCAAAGGCTGCCGAAGACGAGGTCAGGCAAGATCCTGCGACGGACGTTGCGAGAGATGATTGATGGCGAGGATTGGAAGATGCCGCCGACCATCGACGACCCGATGATCCTGACGGAGATTTCTGAGGCCTGGAAGGCCAGCCAGACTTAGGCGGAGCTGCACGGCTTGGCCGCATTTGCCCGCTAGACGCAGCGCTATGATCTTCAACCGAGCAAGGGCGACAGACCTTTCATCAGCCGCCTTCCAATCCAATCCACTTCCCATGGTCAGAGCCATGCAGCAGCGTGGGCCATTGGTTGAAGAGCGGCTGCCCATCGTAGGTAAGATGTACTTTGCGACCACGCAGGCTGCTTGCGCCTCGGTGTTGAAGAACGGTGCCGACCTCACGGTCCGGCAGGGCGATGGCTCGGTGGCTGGCATGAAATGGTGGATGCCGCGAATCCTCGACATGCTGGCGCGCAACATGCTTTCCGTGGACGAGCCTGATCATACCCGCCTGCGCAGGGCAGTCGATGCCGGGTTTCGGCGTCGTGACATCATGGCGCTGGAGCCCCGCCTGCACGAGATTGCAGACGCCTTGCTGATCGAACTTCACAAGCCGGGTGAAGCTACTGACTTCAACTTGTTCGCACGCCAGTTTCCGCTGTTGGCGATTTGCGAACTGCTGGGTCTCACAGACGAGCGGCGGTATGGCTTCATCGCTGCGGCGGATGCCATGACCCGTGTGTCCAGCGCTTTGGACATCATCCGCATGATCCCCGCACTGAGGAAACTCCGCGCGCTTTGTGCTGATGAGATAGACGCGCAACGGCGGCAACCGCGTGATGGCCTGATCGGTGAATTGGTGAATGCGGAACGCGATGAGCGGTTATCTGACGATGAGCTCATCGCCATGGTCTTTCTGCTGTTCATGGCCGGTCATGAAACCACGTCCAACACGCTCGCGGGTGGCCTGTTTGAACTGATGCGCCACCCCGACCAGATGGAGGCTCTGCGCAATGGGGCTGACATGAATATGGCGGTTGAGGAAGTGCTGCGCTACGTCTCAGCCGTTCAGATGACCAAGCCTCGCTATGCCCAGCGCGATGTTGAAGTGGAGGGGGAAGTCCTTCCAAAGGGCTCGCAAGTCATGGCCTTGCTGGTGGGGGCGAACTTCGATCCTGCGGTCATTGAGAGCCCCGAGATTTTCGACATCACACGCACGCCCAACCGCCATCTGAGCTTCGGATCGGGCGCCCATTTTTGTCTCGGCTTGATGCTTGCTCGGCTGGAGCTGCGCGTGGCACTCCGAGCCATCTTGGATCGGTATCAGAGCGTCCAGCTGGCCATTCCAGAAGCGGATGTGAAATGGCGAAAGCGCCTGGGCGTGCGGTCGCTTGAAGCTCTGCCTCTCACGATGCGCTAGCCCATCCTCACGCCGCGCGATGCAGCGCCTCTACGCCGGGTAGGGGCTTGCCTTCCATCCACTCCAGGAATGCGCCCCCGGCGGTGGAGATGTAGGTGAACTGATCTGCCACCCCGGCATGGTTGAGCGCTGCGACGGTGTCACCTCCACCTGCCACCGAGATCAGCTTGCCCGCTTTGGTTTCAGCCGCTGCGGCTTCAGCGGCAGCCACCGTCGCGCGGTCAAAGGGCTCGATCTCGAAGGCCCCCATAGGGCCATTCCAGACCAGGGTTTCAGACAGGCCAATCCATTCGGCAATCTTGGCGATGGTTTTGGGGCCGACATCCAGTGCCATCATGTCGGCGGGGATCTCGTCAATGTCGACCGTTTGGCTTGGGGCGTTGGCTGCAAACTCGCTGGCGACGACAACGTCTTCGGGCAGCACGATGGCGCAGGAGAGTTGCTTGCTCTTCTCAATGATCTGCCGTGCGGTGTCCGCCAGATCATGCTCGCAAAGCGATTTGCCAACGTCATAGCCCTGGGCCGCCAGGAAGGTGTTGGCCATGCCGCCACCAATGACCAGGGCGTCGACCTTCTCGATCAGGTTCGAGAGGAGATCGAGTTTCGTGGAGACTTTTGCTCCACCCACAATGGCTGTGACAGGGCGCTTGGGGTTGCCCAGGGCAGCGTCAAGCGCTTCGAGCTCAGCCTGCATGGTGCGGCCGGCATAGCTTGGCAGGTGTTGCGTGATGCCTTCCGTAGATGCGTGCGCACGGTGGGCCGCTGAGAACGCATCGTTGATGTAGATGTCTCCCAGTTCGGCCAGTTCAGCGCCGAAGGGCGGGTTGTTCTTCTCTTCACACGGGTGGAAGCGTGTGTTCTCCAGGAGCAGAACATCGCCAGCAGAGATGGCAGCAATGGCGGCCTTCGCCGGTTCGCCGCAGCAGTCATCAGCGAAAGCCACGCTGTGCCCGAACACGCCCTCGACGGCTGGGATTATCTGCCTGAGGCTCATTTCGGGAACCACCTGACCCTTTGGCCGTCCGAAATGAGCGAGCATCGCGACTTTCGCGCCTTTGCCTGCGAGTTCCGCGATAGTCGGCTTGATGCGCTCAATGCGCGTTGTGTCTGTGACCGTCTCACCTTCCATGGGCACGTTCAGGTCAACGCGCACCAGACACACCTTGCCTTCAATGTTTGTGAGATCATCCAGAGTGCGGAATGTCATTTTGAGGTCCTAACGGTTGGTGCCGGTGGTGGCCGCTATGCCAACGCCAAAGGCGAGCAGGGCCAGTCCGAATGTCTGTTCGAGGCGCTGCTTGATGCGCCTAAACGCGTTGCGAACAGAAGGAAGGGTGAAGAACAGGGTCACAAGCGCAAACCAGACGAACACGCCACCTGCCATGATGATTCCATAGCCAATCTTGGTGGCCAGCATGGTTTCGGGTGACGTGACCTGAAGAAACACCGACATGGCAAACAAGGTTGCCTTGGGGTTGGTCGCATTGGTCAGGAAGCCCCAGCGCAACGCCCGCCAGGGTGGCATGGCGGCGGCTCTTGATTGAGGCAGCTCAGGGGAGGCCTGCTTCCACATGGTGAAGCCAAGGAAAATCAGATAGGCCGCGCCCGCCAGCTTGAGCGCGCTGAACAGAAAGATGGATTGCGACACCAGAAGCGCGATGCCTGCGATGGCATAGGCCGCGTGCATGCTGACGGCGAGGGCCACGCCTGCGGCGGTCATGAGGCCTGCCATGCGCCCACCTGAAATGGTGTTGCGGAGCACCACCACAAAATCAGGCCCCGGTACGACGGCCGCGATGATGGTGATGGAAATGACTGTCAGGAGTTCGATCATGGGTAACTACCTCCGCGGCAGGCCTACACTCAGAAAGGGATGGCGACAACGCTACGACAGTTCATTCGATACCGGTTCCCATCTCGCTTCGCAGTGCTAGTTGGCTTTCGGCGCACAGATGTTTGGAGAGCCTGAATGCAGAACAGTTCGCCACCGGATTTGATCTATGGTTTCGATGCCCTTTGCGGCTGGTGCTACGGTGCCATACCGGCGATGCGCGCTTTGCTGGCAAAGCGCCCTGACTTTTCTGTCCAAGTGATCCACGGTGGACTTGTCACTGGTGCGCGTGTCGGCCCTTACAGCGAGATGGTAGAGTACATTCGAGGTGCGTCGGCGCGGATGTCAGATGTAACGGGTCAGGAATTGTCATCGGCTTTCTTTGATCTCATCTCTAGCGAGCCGCCGATTGTTTCAGGATCTGCCAAGCCTGCATGGGCAATCATGCAAATGCGCGAAATCGCTCCCGAGAACGAGTTGGCTTTGGCCCATCTGGTGCAAGAGGCGCATTTCCGCGATGGCCGAGACCTCAACGATCCGAACACGTACCACCATATCTGCGCAGTCAGCGACATGCCGGAATTGGATCTGGAAGGCTTGGAAGGTGTAACCGAAGCAACCCCGTTGGTGATCTCTGAATTTGGCCGAGCCGCTGCGATGGGGATTTCCTCTTTTCCTACGGTGCTGGCACGGGCGCAGGAAGGCAGCAACGCTTATGCGAAGCTACCCTCGATCTACGAACCCGGTCAGTTTGTGTCTATGGTGGAGCAGCACCTGGCTGGTATTGCTGCATAGGTGCTCAGTGCCAGCCAAAGGCGGCGGGGTGGACGCTGGCGAAGTCTTCACCTTTGCGGACGAGGTAGCGGCCATTCACCCAGCCCTCTTTCCAGCCGCGGTGAATTTTGCACCAGTCAGCGCCGGATTTGATTATGCAACGCTCCACATAGACAACGCGCCCGAGTTTGATCGAACCGGCTTTCTGGCTGTGAGCTGCTGGCCATTTGCGGATGTTCAGCCGATCCCAGGCCGGGAAGCCTTGGGTAATGGCCTTGCGCTCGACATAGTAGCCTTCAGCCGCAGCGGGCGCGACTGACATGGCCAGACCTGTCAGAGCTGCTCCTAAGGTTGCTGCCGTCACAATGGCGCGGATGTTGAAGATGCTGGTCATAATCTCTCTCCTGCTCTGCGCGCTCTTTGGCGCTGTTGAGGAGAGGTTTGGCAGGTCACGACTGAACGGCGTCTGAGATCGCCGTTCAGTTTCGGTTCAGGGGATCCGAGCATTAGACCGGAGTGCCACCATCGAGGTCTCGCTCGGCCAGATAAGCCGCTTCTTGAGGAGTGTTTGCGCGGCCCAGCACCGCGTTGCGCGTCGGATATCGACCAAATCGTTCAACGACAGAGCGATGGCCTTGGGAAAATTTGAGGGCCTGCTCGTTCTCCAAAGCCTCAAACAGCGGAAGCCCTTCGTCGTGCACGACCAGACTCTCGGCGTGCATGTAGGGCATCAGCATGAAATGCCGCTGCTCGGTGGTCAGCTTCTCGTGATCGCCCTGACGTACGGCCTCCTGCGCGAGGGCGCGGGCCTGTGCGTCATAGGCATAAGCCTGGCCTGACCCGCGATGGATCTGCCGCGAGAACTGATCGAGCACGATGATTTCGGCCAGCCTCCCGTGGGGTGTATCACGCCATGCGCTTAACTCGCCGGCGCCTGCGGCTTCTAGCGTGTCACCGAACTGGTCGCGCACCTTCTCGTCAAAGGCATCCGAAGATTGCCACCAGTCGCTCTGTCCGTGCTGTTCGAACCAAAAGTTGAGAACATCATCCGGGGTGGTTGTCTTGTTTGCCATGCCTGCCTCCGCAAAAGAAAAGGGCCGCCGAGAAGGCAGCCCGTTTCCGTGCATATAGGGGTCGAGATCGCTTTCTACAGCAGCTTGCCCATGGCGACCGCCGTATCGCCCATGCGGTTTGAGAAGCCCCATTCATTGTCATACCAGCTCATCACGCGCACCAGATTGCCTTCGAGCACTTTGGTCTGTTGGCTGGCGAAGTTGGATGAATGCGGGTCGTGGTTGAAGTCGATCGAGACTTTGCTCTCAGGGGCGTAGTCGAGCACGCCTTTCAACTCGCCTTCGGCAGCAGCCTTGATGGCTTCATTCACCTCTTCAGCCGTCACGTCTCGTGATGGCACGAACTTCAGGTCGATGAGTGACACGTTGGGGGTCGGCACGCGGATGGCGGAGCCATCGAGTTTGCCTGCCAGTTCGGGCAATACCAGGCCAACAGCCTTCGCGGCGCCGGTGGATGTCGGGATCATGGACATGGCCGCCGCGCGGGCGCGGTAGAGGTCCTTGTGCATCGTGTCGAGGGTTGGCTGATCACCGGTGTAGGAGTGCACCGTGGTCATGTAGCCCTTCTCGATGCCGAAAGCCTTGTGCAGCACATAGGCGACGGGCGCGAGGCAGTTGGTGGTGCATGATGCGTTGGAGACGACGACATCGTCAGACGTCAGCACGTCGTGATTGACGCCATAGACGATGGTCTTGTCAGCATTAGCGCCTGGCGCTGAGATGAGAATGCGTTTCGAACCGTTCTCCAGATGCATCGCTGCCTTGTCGCGTGCGGTGAAGATGCCCGTGCACTCAAGTGCTATGTCTACGTCCGACCAGGGCAGTTCCTTGGGGTCGCGGATGGCGGTCACGCGGATGTCGTTGCGGCCAAGATTGATGCTGTCCCCATTGACGGAAACCGTGCCGGGATAGCGGCCATGGACCGAGTCGTAGCGCAGCAGGTGAGCATTGGTCTCCACCGGCCCCAGATCGTTGATCGCAACCACTTCGATGTCGGTGCGCCCGCTTTCGTAAATGGCGCGAAGCACGTTGCGGCCAATGCGGCCAAACCCGTTGATGGCGACTTTAACGGCCATGGAAAATCTCCTGCTGAGGGAAGAGGTCAGAAAAGACGGATGTCAGGCGCAGCCATAAACCGGCTGGCGGATGGAATCCACCCGCCACGCCGTTTCAGACAGCGCTTTCCGGAAAGCTGGCCGCAATGCTCGGGCTAGCCGAGCTGCGCCTTGGCAGCGGTGACAACCGCTTCTGCCGTGATGCCAAAATGATTGTACAGATCGGCAATCGGAGCCGAAGCGCCGAAGCTGTCCATGCCAACAAAGCGTCCACCATCGCCAAGGAACAGGTTCCAGCCCATTTCCACGCCCGCTTCTACCGCAACACGAGCGGCAGCATCACCAATGACAGACGCTCGATATTCGTCGCTCTGGCTGCGGAACAGTTCAAAGGATGGAACGGACACCACGCGGGCGCCGATGCCCTCTTCTTCCAGCTTGGCTTGGGCTTCGATGGCAATGTTCACTTCCGAGCCAGAGGCAAAAATCGTCACCTGCTCTTCAAGGCTGGTGCCAGAGATGGTGTAGGCTCCCTTGGTGCAATGGTTCTTTTCATCATGCTCTTTGCGGCAGGCAGCGAGACCCTGGCGCGTCAGTGCCAGAACAGTTGGGCCGTCTGTGCGTTCGAGTGCCAGCTGCCAGGCTTCTGCCGTTTCCATGGCATCGGCCGGACGCAGCGTTACCAGACCCGGGATGCAGCGCATGGCGGCCAGATGCTCGACCGGCTGGTGGGTGGGGCCATCTTCGCCAAGACCGATGGAGTCATGGGTCATCACATAGACCACGCGCTGGTGCATCAGTGCGGAGAGGCGGATCGCCGGGCGGCAATAGTCAGTGAAGGCGAAAAACGTGCCGCCGTAGGGAATCAAACCGCCGTGCAGCGCGATACCATTCATGGCGGCGGCCATGCCATGTTCGCGAATGCCATAGCCAACATAGCGACCGGTGAAGTCATCGGCGCTGATGGTCACCATGCCTTCGGTCTTCGTGTTGTTGGAGCCCGTCAGATCTGCGGAGCCGCCCAAGGTCTCGGGAATGGCTGCATTGATGACCTCAAGAGCCATCTCGCTCGATTTGCGGGTGGCAACTTTGGGTTGGTCGGCAGCGAGGGTTTGGCGATACTCGTCCATGGTCCGCTCAAAGCCGGAGGGCAGGCGGCCCTCCATACGACGCAGGAACTCACCACGCTTTGTGGCATCGGCGGCCGCAACGCGCTCATCCCAGTCATGGCGCGTCTTGGCTGCATTCAGCGCTGCGATGCGCCACGCGTCGTAGATATCGGTTGGAATATGGAAGGGCTCATGCTCCCAGCCGAGCGCTTCGCGTGTGGCCGCGATCTCTTCATCGCCCAAGGGCGAGCCGTGGGCCTTCGAGGTGCCCGCCTTGTTGGGTGACCCGAAGCCGATCTGCGTCTTGCACGCGATCATAGTTGGCTTGTCGGAGGACTGGGCCTCCCGGATAGCGGCCTCGATGGCCGCCGGATTGTGCCCATCGCAGGAAAGCGTGTTCCAGCCCGATGCTTGGAAGCGCATGGCCTGATCTGTGGAGTCAGCTATGGAAACCGGGCCATCGATGGTGATGTTATTGTCGTCCCAAAGCACGATGAGTTTGCTGAGCTTCAGGTGGCCGGCGAGCGCAATGGCTTCCTGGCTGATGCCTTCCATGAGGCAGCCGTCGCCCACCAGGCAGTAAGTCATGTGATCAACAAGGTCGTCGCCGAACTCTGAGTTCAGCACGCGCTCGGCCAGCGCCATGCCGACGGCGTTCGCAATGCCCTGGCCGAGAGGGCCGGTGGTGGTTTCAATGCCGGCGGCATATCCAAATTCCGGGTGACCGGCAGTCTTGGCGCCGAGCTGGCGGAAGTTCTTGATCTCGTCGATGGTCATATCCTCATAACCGAGGAGATGAAGCAGCGAATAGAGTAGCATCGAACCGTGTCCGGCAGACAGAACAAAGCGGTCCCGGTCAGGCCAATTGGGCTGCGTTGGGTCAAACTTCATGAACTTGGTGAAAAGCACGGTCGCAATGTCGGCTGCACCCATCGGCAGGCCCGGGTGGCCGGAATTGGCCTTTTGCACCGCGTCCATGGAGAGGGCGCGGATGGCGTTGGCCATGTCAGCGTGGCGGTTCGAGAGATTCATGAAAGGGCCTGTTTGTGTTGTTTTCACGAGGCAAAGACGGTGCTCAGCCGGTTTGTGGCAACGCGGCTTGATGAGCGCGGCGACACTTATCAGGTGGTCCATTCGAGTCAACGCGACGATGGGTAAGGTGCGCGGGCATAAGTGCCGCGCGATCTTGACGGCTGGCGACGGCGCCCCTTACACCTGCTCAACGCTTTGGCGAAGGAAGCTGCGCCAAGTGCCAGATTGTAAAGCTATTTGCGGCCCTCACTTTCGGGGCGGGCTGGGCCGCGCATGCAGTGGGGACAGCGTGCAGGACCAACTCAACACCGCCATCTCGGATTTGACCGCAGCGCTGGAACGCCTGGAAACCGTGATAGACGCCCGGCTTGATCGTCAGCGCACCGTGGAAGAAGTCGAGGACGAAGTCGTGCGCATGCGCGCCGACCGTGTTCGCCTTGCTGAGAGCCTTGACGAAAGTGAAGCCCGGGCCAACCGGCTGGTGGACGCCAATGCCGAGGTTTCCAATCGTCTGGTCGGTGCTCTTGAGAGCATCCGGGCCGTCCTTGACCGGCATCCGGCCTGAAATGCGCCTTAGCCGCAAATAGGCCGTCTTCACTTCGCAAGCTGCGGCATTATCGCCAAGTTACCCAATTCAGTCCGCCCCGGAGCCTCCATGCCTCACGTCGTCGTCAACATAAATGGGAAGCCCTATCGCATGGCCTGTGACGATGGGCAGGAGGCCCACCTGCAGGCACTGGGCGAGCGGCTGGACGGCTATGTCACGAGCCTGAAGGGCAGTGTTGGCGAGATTGGTGATCAGCGGCTGACTGTGATGGCGGGCGTTATGGCAGCGGATGCCCTGAGCGAAGCCGAAGAACGCGTTGCGAAGCTCGAGGCGGAGCTAAAGGCGTTGCGGTCACAGGTTGAGGCGAGTTCTGCCACGTCTGTTCAAGCCAATTCCGAGACCATCGCCAAACTGGGCGAAGCGACCAAGGCGGTGGACGCTATCACCAACCGGCTGAAGGAACGTGGCGGCGCCTGAACGCCTCACGGCTGAACCCACCCATCCCGCTGAACCCATTCCAATGTGTGGCCAGCGGCAAAAGGGGCGCAATCTGGCATGGACGCGGAAGCGGCACTGGCCAACTGTGAAGTTGGAGGCTGCCATGAACTTTCATTCCTCTTTTTCGGTGACGAACCGCAAGATTGATCCGACCCGCAGACGGGTCACGACGGGTGATGTTCTGCCTGACGGCACGCCGAATGATAACGACCGTGTTGAGATCGGCCCCACCGATCTCGCCTTTGAGGAATGGGGCCGCCTGGGGCTGACACCACCCGACATGCCGACTCTTCGGGAGTATCGGCACAGGCGTCTTGTGGAAGCCATCAATGAGCGCGGCTATGGCGGGCTGTTGATGTTTGATCCGCTCAACATTCGCTACGCGACTGACACCACCAACATGCAGTTGTGGATCATGCACAACCCCTGCCGAGCCTGCTTTATATCCGCAGGCGGCCATATGGTGCTTTGGGATTTCCACGGATCAGATCATCTGAGCGCGCACCTGCCCCTCGTCAGCGAGGTCCGGCATGGAGCGAGCTTCTTCTACTTTGAAACCGGCGATCGCACGGAAGAGCACGCTGAGAAGTTCGCCGCCGTGATCAACGATCTCATGGCTGAACACTGCCCCGGCGAACGCCGTTTGGCGGTCGACCGTATTGAAATTCCGGGCCAGCATGCGCTTGAGGCTCTGGGCATTGAGATCTGCAATGGACTTGAGCTCACCGAGCACGCGCGCAAGATCAAGAACGACAACGAATTGAATGCCATGCGCTGCGCCATCGCCGCGTGTGAAGCTGCAGTGGACGAGATGCGGGACATCGCCCGGCCGGGACTAGCTGAGGTTGATCTGTGGGCTGAGCTGCAAAAGGGCAATCACATTCGTGGTGGCGAGTGGATCGAGACGCGTATTCTGTCGTCGGGCCCCAGAACCAATCCATGGTTTCAGGAAGCGGGACCCCGTGTCATCCAGAACGGCGATATTCTGGCCTTCGATACGGACCTGATCGGTCCATATGGTTATTGCGCGGATCTCAGCCGAACATGGAAGATTGGCGACATTCCACCGACGGACTGTGAGAAGGACCTCTACAAGATCGCGCTGGAGCACATACAGACCAACTTCTCCTTGCTCGCTCCGGGCAAGAGCTTTCGCGAACTCACAGAAACCGGACACCGCCTGCCGGAGCGGTTCCGCGATCTCCGCTACGGCGTGATGTATCACGGTGTTGGGCTTTGCGATGAATATCCCTCAATTCGTTATCCGGAAGATTTGGAAAGCGATGGCTATGATGGTGTTCTGGAGCCTGGTCAGTGTCTATGCGTCGAGGTTTATCTCGGCGAAGTGGGAGGCCCATGCGGCATCAAGCTGGAGGATCAAGTCGTCATCACGGAGACGGGCGCGGAAAATCTCACCAGCCTGCCTTTTGAGGCTTCATTCCTGGACTGACGGCTTTCTTTCGTGTCTCGGCGTCCCTATATCGGAGGTCGCTGCGCGGCTCGGCAGGGGAACATTTTCCTGGGGCCTTACTCTCTTTCGAGGGAGCTGGCTATGGACGGGCTCGTGGGCTCGACTACCCGGCACCCACCTACGTTGTAGGTACCCGGAATAGAGATCTCTCCACCGGCCAGCGCGGCACATTTTCGGGTGGGTGTGGACCACATGGCATCTCTTAAGGACCAGAAGCAGGCCATGCGGGCAGGCGCCCTGGCAAAACGCGATGCGTTGGATCCCGCCTTCCGTATTGAGGTGGGCCTGGAGGTTGCCGATCACGCGGGCGACCTGCCCTCAGCAGCTATTGTGGGCGGCTATTGGGCCATTCGATCCGAGATGGACCCCAGGGCCACGATGCAAATGCTGGCAGATCGTGGCGCGCGGCTGGCGTTACCCGCAGTCCTTGATCCTCAAACGATTGTCTTTCGTGAACTCACCCGCCACAGCGAGTTGGTACCCGGCGGGTTTGGAACCATGGCGCCCAGTGATGCGGCACCGGTGCTTGAACCGGATATGCTGCTCATGCCCCTCGCTGGCGTGGACGCGCGCGGCAACCGTATCGGTTATGGGGCAGGGTTCTATGACCGGTACATCCAGTCCGCTCGTCTGCGCCCGTTGCTGATCGGGGTTGCCTTCGAGTGTCAGCGGTTTGACGCGATCGAAGCCGAAAACCATGATCAGCCCCTTGATGGCCTGCTGACCGAAGCGGGGCTGCATATGTTCCGGCGGGATTGAGCGATGAGGCTGTTGTTCATAGGCGATATGGTGGGGCGCGCCGGCCGCGAGGCCGTGTTTGACAGACTGCCCGGACTGATCTCCGATCTGTCCCTGGATTTTGTGGTGGTCAATGGCGAGAACGCGGCCGGCGGCTTTGGCGTCACACGAACCATCCTGCAGCAGACCCTTGATGCCGGTGCCGACGTCATGACAACCGGCAATCATGTCTGGGATCAAAAAGAAGCACTCACGTGGGCCGATGAGGAGCAGAGTTTTCTGCGGCCAGCCAACTATCCGGCGGGAACCCCCGGTCGAGGAGCGAACCTCTTCACGGCCCGCAATGGGGCGCAGGTGCTGGTGGCCAACATAATGGGGCGGGTGTTCATGCATCCGGAGCTCGACGATCCATTTGCCAGTGCCGAGACCGTGCTGGGATCGGCGCCCTTGGGGGAACAGGCGGACGCCGTGGTGCTGGACTTCCACGCGGAAGCCACGAGCGAGAAGCAGTGCTTTGGCCATTTCTGTGACGGCCGGGCGAGCCTTGTCGTGGGCACACACACACACGTGCCCACCGCCGACCATCAAATCTTGCCCGGCGGGACGGCTTACATGTCGGATGCTGGCATGTGCGGCGACTATGATTCCTCTCTCGGTATGGAGAAGGAGGAGCCACTGAACCGTTTTGTCACCAAGGTCTCGCGCAACCGCATGGAGCCTGCCAGCGGACCGGCAACCCTATGTGGTGTGGGCGTTGAGATTTCTGACCGGACCGGGCTTGCAGAAGCGGTGGCTCCTTTGCGGATTGGTGGTCGATTGCAGGAAACGGTGCCTGAGTTTTGGGCGTGATCGCTTTTTAGGCGTTCAAGGCGTTTGCAGACCTTCGCGGGCAGGTTAATCTTCATCAAAGAACAGGGAGCCAAATCATGTCTGTCACCAGAAACTTTACTCGCCGTTTTGTCACAACTGCCCTTGCAGCAACCACCATTGCCGCCACCGCCACGCTTTCCTGGGCTGCCGGCCACCTGCCAGATCTGGAAGGCCGCAAGATTGTGGTCACAACGGAGAACGCTTACCCACCACTCCAGATGGTGGACAGGAAAACCGGCGACGCCATCGGCTGGGAGTATGATGCCATGGCGGAACTGGCCAAGCTCCTGAACTTTGAAGTAGAGTATCAGAACACCTCTTGGGACGCGATGATCCCTGCTGTGTCCGAAGGTCAGTTTGACATTGGTATGACAGGCATCACCATTCGCGAAGACCGGATGGAGAAAGTGGACTTCTCAGACGCCTATATGCGCTCTGAAATGTTCATGCTCGTGCGCGGGGACGAAGACCGGTTCAGCGACGCTGCGGGCTTTGCCGCTTCTGAAGATGCGCTTGTTGGCGCACAGCCCGGTACAACACCGTTCTACGTTGCCGTCTATGATGTGCTTGATGGCGACGAAGCCAATCCCCGCATCAAACTGTTCGAGACTTTCGGCGCCGGCGTCCAGGCGCTCCGCGCCGGTGATGTGGACGTTGTTCTGACCGATGGCACCGCCGGTAAAGGCTATGTTGAAGCCTCCGATGGCGCTCTGAAGCTGGTGGGCGACCCCCTCGGCACCGAGGACTTTGGTTTCATCTTCCCCAAGGGTTCTGATCTGGTGGAACCGATCAATGCCGGTATTGCCGAACTCAAGGAGAATGGCACCATCCAGCGGCTGAACGAGAAGTGGTTCCTTGAGTACAAACTCGGCGAGTAAACCTAACGACAGTCCAGGTTTATGATATTGGGTCCGGCGGACGCGGCATCGCGTCCGTCTTCTGATGGTGACTTCCCTTACTGGCTGGTCGCTGCCGCCTTGCTCGGCCTCTGGTTTGGCTGGAGCATCTATTCCGACGAAACGCTCGCCCTGATCTTTGAGCGGGTTCGGGAGGGAATCTACATCACCGTGATGGTGACGGTGACCTCCTTCATCTGCGCGTCCTTGATCGGGCTCGGGCTTGCCGTGGGCGTGCTGTCGAAGTCGATATGGCTGCGCCAGATCTGCCGCTTCTACATTGAGATCATCCGCGGTATCCCAATTCTGGTGCTGTTGTTTTACATCGCGTTTGCAGCCGTACCCCTGGGCGTAGAGGGGTGGAACTATGCGACCGCCGGGCTGCAGGAAGCGGGTTATCTCGAGGAATTGCGAACGAGGGACATCCCGTTTTTGACCCGCGCCATGATGGCGCTGACGATTGGATATTCCCCGTTCATCGCCGAGGTGTTTCGCGCGGGCCTGCAAAGTGTCGACAAAGGCCAGATCGAGGCGGCGACAGCATTGGGCTTGAGGCCCTGGGCGCGGTTTCGAACGATCATCTTTCCCCAGGCGATCCGGACTATCCTGCCACCGCTCGGCAACGACTTCATCGCGATGATCAAGGATTCGTCGCTGGTGTCCGTTCTGGGCGTTGCGGATGTGGCGCAGTTGGCCAAGCTCTATGCGGCCGGCACGTTCCGTTATCTCGAGACGTATACCATCGTGGCGTATATCTACCTGATCCTGACGCTCGGGCTGTCGCTGATGCTGCGCGGGCTGGAGCGCCGACTTAGGTCCGGCCGACGCTCGTAGTGCCCGGTCTTGAGAACTGCTACAGGCTGGTGCTCTCGCCTTGCATCTTTTCGAGGATTTTACGCTCGCTCATCCATGGGTGGATGGTCACGGCGAGTTCCAGCACCTCTCTCGCATCGTCCTCTCGGCTCAGCGCGACGAGCGTGTAGAATTTGCCGGACAAGGCGACGAAATGCGCGGGCTGCAACTGCAGAGCGATATCGATGTCTCGCAGCGCGGCCTTGTACCGGCCAAGACGATATTTGAAGTAAGCGCGCTGGGCGTAGACTTCCGGCCAGTCGGGTGCCTTGTCTTCCAGTAGATCAAACATGGTGATGGCCATGCCATGATCACCCATGCGGCCAACGCGATTGGCGGCCCTGTAGAGCTTTGCAGCCTCGGGATTGGGTGGTGTGCGCCAGTGGCGCATGAGCGTCTGCTCAACTCGCTTGCCAACACGCTGCGTTTTCGCTGCGATCAATGTCTTGAGCAGTTCGGAGGTGCGTGGATCAGTGATCCGCTTGCGGGGCGCGATGATCGCACCTGTGGCGACACTTTCTACGATAGCCAAAGTGCCCAAATGCGTCAGCGGGTGCCCGCCTAGCGGTGCCGCCCGATGCGATGTGATGGTGCGGCCCGGCATACCGGGTTCCGAGAGTGACGCGACCATGTCACTGGCTTGGGCGCTGCCAAGTGTGACGCAGGCTCCAAGGATGATACTGAAACAGGTAGTCGAAAGATATCTGGCCATAGCGACCTCCGTTCGAGTTCTTGTTTCCTCCCCCTGCCAGTTCTGATGGAACGCCTCACAACTGGACAACTCACAATGACGTAGAGTGTCGGACCCGGTGGTAAACAGATAGTTAACCCGCTGCGGCAAGAACGCACGGGGTGCACGCCGCAAATTGTCTAAGCCATTATTCTAAAAGCGAATTCAGCCCTTGATCACCTTCAAGTCATCCACAGAAATGCGCGGTCCTACAGGTTGGCCGGAACCATAATGGTGGGCTTTTCAGGCAAGGTGCGTGCCGAAATCCTCAAGATCCGCTCGGTCATGTAGCGCGCGTCGAAGTCGGGCAGGAGCGCAATGAAGCTCTCGACCGAGTTGCCCCTGCGGTGCATGGGCAGCACGACCCGGCTTTTGAAGCGATTGACCATGGCAGCCATGCCGGACTGTGCCATGGTGAGCCCGCCATCGATCGGGACCATCACAATGTCGAGCCGCCCAATCTCGGCGAAATGAGTGTCCGTCAGCCGGTGGTGCAAGTGCCCCAGATGCCCGATGCAGAGGCCGGCAACTTCGAAAATGAAGATGGAGTTGCCGTTCTCGCGATAGGTGCCAAACCGCTGGATATCCGTGGTCACATTGCGAACGAACACGTCTTCAACCTCCCGGCGGTGGCGGGCTGGCTCTTCCGGCGTTTTGCCCCATCCCGGCAGCATGAAGTCAATGTCGGGATCGTCTATCAGTGTGTAGTGGCTGGAGTGGGCGTTGTTCATCGTGACAATGTCGGGCTTACGACCGACGGCGTAACCCGCATAGTCTGTGGCGATGCGCACTCCTGCCGGGGTTTCGATCACATAGGTCGAGTGCCCGGAGAACTGGATGGTGACTTCTTGGTCCAGCGTCGAGGCTGGCCAGGCCACGCTGGCATATTGAACATGGAAGTCAGGCTTCAACTCGTGGGCAAGAGCTATGCAGGTTGAGAAGGGTTCGCCGGCGCCCTGCTGTTCATCACGCTCGGGAAAGAGAGTGTTGGCAAACACCATGCCTCCCATGCCGAGCAGAGCCAACGCAACCAGCAGGCTTTGAAGAACCACATGTTTGGGCAGCTTGGACCTTTTCATAGTCGCGCTCCGTGGCTGGGGCAAAATGCACTCCGTTGAGAGGTGGCGCAGTTTCGAGCTGTGGCAAGTCACGGTTCCGCCAGCATGGTTGCCACCGCTGGGGCTGGACCGCGCGTCATGGCGCACACTATAAGCCCCTCAATTGCGGGTGCGTGACGTCGCCCATTCGTCAGTTTGCCGGAGGTTTCATGGCTGGCCATTCCAAATTCAAGAACATCATGCACCGCAAAGGTCGACAGGATGCTGTTCGCGCCAAGGCGTTCTCGCGTCTTTCTAAGGAGATCACCGTCGCGGTGAAAATGGGCGGCGGGACCACGGATCCCGATATGAATCCGCGGCTTCGGTTGGCCATTCAGAATGCCAAGGGTCAGTCCATGCCCAAGGATAATATCCAGAGGGCGATCACCAAGGGATCCGGCGGGGACGGCGAGGATTATGAAGAGATCCGCTACGAGGGCTACGGCCCCGGTGGTGTGGCGGTCATAGTCGAAGCTCTGACCGATAACCGCAATCGCTCCGCTTCCAACATCCGCGCCTGTTTTACCAAGAATGGCGGGCAGCTGGCGGAAACCGGGTCGGTTTCCTTCATGTTCGATCGGGTGGGGGAAATCACTTACCCGCTCGGCGCCGCCGATGCCGACGGCATGATGGAACACGCCATTGAGGCGGGCGCTGAAGACGTGTTGACTGACGAGGGTGACGACGAGACGCCCGGCACCCACACCATCACCTGCGCGTTTGAGGATCTCGGTTCCGTTTCCAAAGCTCTGGAAGATGCTCTGGGTGAGGCTGAGTCGGTCAAAATTGTCTGGAAGCCCCAGAACCAGAACCCTATCGATGAAGAAAAAGCAGGGACGTTGATGAAGCTGCTGGAAGCTCTGGACGAAGATGATGACGTCCAGAACGTGTTTTCCAATGAGGACATTCCAGACGATGTCGCTCAGAGGCTGGCGTCCTAGGTCAGTTGCAGTCACAAAGAAAAGGCCCCGCCAAGGGGCCTTTTCTTTGTCGGCAATGGCCGGTTCGCGCCCTCAATAGTAGGGTGAGACGCACTGCCTGCGATGGCCGTGATATGGCTGAAACGAGTTGTCCGAGATCCGGTAGGACCGATATCTCGCGTCACACCAGCGATAGTGGGCATGGGGCAGACCCGCTCGGACAACACGCTGCACTCGCTTCACGCGCTGGGGTCGCTTGTAGACGACCGCACCTGAATGGTGGTGATAGTGTCGCGTGTTATGGTGGTGCCGATGGCAGTAGCGGCCATGACAATGATCATAGGTTACGATCCGCTGTCTGCTGTTCGAGTTCGCAATTATGCCGCCGATGATGAGCCCGGCTACGCCTGCTGCAATCGCCGCATCAGTGCCGTGATGGACGTGGCGATAGCGTGTGTCATGGGCGTTCGCCGCCACGGTAAAGGAAGCAGTGGCAAGGACCATCAACGCAGCCGCTGCTCCCAATCGCGACCATATGGGTAGACGTGGTGAAGTTCGCATCTGAGATCTCCAGTGCCGAGCCCATATGTGGCCCGACGTTTCCGCCGCCTAAAGATATTAGCTGGCCCGCGGAGTTTTGTCAGATCACTTGTTTTGTCGCGCCCGAATTGGTTCAGGCGCTCGGGGCCTCGGTCGGCAGCGTGGACAGATCCTGACCTTTCCAGCGATTGGTGCTCCAGAGCCATTGCTCCGGCTTTGCCAGGATCGCTGCTTCCAATTTGCGATTGATGGCTTCGGTTGTCAGGGCGATGTCTTGCTCCCGATTGCCAGTCCGTGAGGTCTCGATCTCCTCGAACTCGATCTCAAATCGAACCCCGGGCAGTCGCCTGACCAGAACCAGAATGATCTGCGCGTTGCACCGGATCGACAAGGTCGCTGCCAGTGCATTGGTTCGAGTGGAGAGACCGAGAAACTGGCCTTCCAGACCGTTGCCCTCGAAAAGATCCACCAGCAGGCCGGCTGTTTCGCCTCCTCTCAACGCGGATATCACGTCGGCCACACCACGGCTGGCCGCGGGGACCAGGATGGCCTTTTGCGCTGCCGCCATGCGAATTTTGCGCAGCCGATCCTCGAGAATGGCGTTGCTCAGTGGACGGTAGAAGCCGTGGAAGTTCTGATCGGCCCGACTGGCGACGCCGGGCAGCAGTTCCCAGTTTCCAAGATGCCCCGCAACATAAATTGTTCCGCTCTGACGGCTCTTGGCTGCGGCGAGGATATCGTCATTTCTCAGGGTGATCCTATCGGGGTCTGCGAAGATGGCCGGCAGGTGCGGAAGCTCTGCCATGGCGCGGCCAAAGCTGTTGCACGATGCCTTGGCAATCCGCTTGCAGTCAGTTGGGCTCAGGTCTGGCATAACGGCTGCAATCTGCCGCTCGGCACGTTTTCCGCGCCTCGTGCGCATAAGAATTTTCTCTGCCAGCCAGCCGCCGAGCGTCGATGCATGCTCCACGGGCAACAGTCGGAGAACCGCAACCACCGCCTGGGCGGCGATCGCTTCCAAGCGATGCTGCCAGGTGATTGGCCGTGTGCCGACTGCTGCGGATTTGATCTGGTCGCCCATATTTTGCGGCCAATAGCACTGCATGGGCCTGGAGGCTACAGGCCTCAGCGCCACAAGGCGTCGAAGACAGGCAGTCCCAAAATCGCGCTTGCGATGATCACCAGGATCGCAATGCGCCAGTAGAGGCCTGGGTCACTGCCTTTGAACACTTTCTGTCCGACCATAAGACCCAGAAGATAGGGAGGGGAAACGGCGAGTCCGATGGCTATGCCCAAAGCTGTAAAAACGCCTGCGTGGAGATAAGCGGCGCCGGCCATGATTTCGGTGGCGAAGAGCAGTGCGATCATGTTGGCGCGTGCGGTTCTGGCGGGTTGTTTGATTGCGCGCCACCAGGCCAGAACCGGCGGAACGGGAAGGGATGCTGCGCCGCCGGTGATGCCCGCAACGCCGCCGACGGCAACGCCTGCCCAGATCGGTTTGGGCCCTCGCCATGACCAGCCGCTGATCAGGAGAGCGACGCAAGCAAATACGACAATCGAAATGCCCCAGCGAACCGTTTCGGCTTCCAGGTTCAACAGGAGCCATGCACCGACGTAAACGGTGGCGGCGAAGCCAGCCGCAACGGGCAGTACTGTGCGCCATGCCACGTCCCGCAGGGCGGGCACGAGGATGGCCAGCGCAGGCAGGCCATCCATGATCCAGATTGCAATGACGGCCAGTGGCGGTGAATAGATCGCCGCGCCTGCTGGAATGAAGATCATCCCCGTTCCAAAACCAGCAAAGCCACGAACGAGCCCGGTGATAAAAGCCACCAGAGCCAGCAGCCAGAAAAGAGGCTGGCCGGGCAGTTGCACCAGATGATCAAGCATGGACGGGCCTTGGCTGGCTTGCCTTCAAATCGACATGACGA
The DNA here is from genome assembly GCA_039816825.1 of Pseudomonadota bacterium. Classification (GTDB taxonomy): domain Bacteria; phylum Pseudomonadota; class Alphaproteobacteria; order Rhizobiales; family Rhizobiaceae; genus JBCBXA01. The sequence continues at coordinate 88,942 of JBCBXA010000001.1, forward strand.
GGAACGATGCAATCGGTATGACGCACGCATCCGTTCGCACACCCAGTAAATCTCCGGTTTCGACTGGCGGCAACGGTATGCGCGGCGGCTTCCGGCGGATTGGTTCCATGACGATCTTTGTGCTGCTTATCCTCTTCATTATTCCCGCGTTGGCGCATGTGGCCGTCTGGCAGTTGCAGGACCGGCCCGGTAGCTGGCGAAATGCTGACTGGTCCTCAGCCGGCATTCTGCCCCGCACGCTGCCCCGTGAGGCCGCCGAGATCATGGTGCTCGATGCGCGTACCGGCGGTCTGAAGGGAGCGCTGTCCGTTCATTCCTGGATTGTGGTCAAGGTGCCGGGAGAGGTGCGCTACCGGCGCTACGATGTGGTCGGTTGGGGGCCTGCCTTGCGACGGGATGTCTATGCGCCTGACGCGAGATGGTACTCCAATGAGCCCAACATTCGACACCGTGTGACCGGCGAGGATGCCGCGCGCGCCATTCCGGAGCTGCTGGCCGCCATCGAGTCCTACGCCTATGCCGGGCGCGGCGACTACACGATCTGGCCCGGGCCGAACTCGAACAGCTTTGTGGCGGAGGTGCTGCGCGCCGTGCCACAGCTGGGTTTTTCGACCTCGCCCTTGGGTGTGGGGCGCGACTTTGCACGCGGTCCGGTTCTCACCTTGAAGAACGGCATGCTCCGCGCATCACTCTGGGGGTACGCCGGATTTCAAGTCGGCCTGTCATCAGGCATTGAACTGAACTTTCTGGGGCTCGTGACCTCCATCAATCCGAATGCTCGCTTGGCGGCTTTGCCAGGTTTCGGCGAGTTCCGCCTCCGGCAAGGCGGCCAGAACGGTACGAGAGAGCCGTCCTCTGACACTTCCAGTTGAAGTTGCCGTTTTGTTCACATTCTGACGCGACACTGACCACCTGATTTGCAAAGGTGTGTCATGGCCGAATCAACCCGCTCTTCGCCCGTCGGCAGCGTCCGCATTATTGGCATCGATCCTGGCCTGAGAAATCTGGGTTGGGGCATCATTGATGTCAGCGGTCCGTCCGTCCGGTTTGTGGCGTCAGGCACCATTCAACCAGCGGCCAAACTCAGCTTGGCTGAGCGGCTGTGCGCCCTGCATGAAGGGATGACAGCCATTTTCCACCAGCATCGCCCCGATGAGGCGGCCGTGGAGAATACATTCGTCAACAAGGATGCAGCCGGTACGCTGAAGCTTGGTCAGGCGAGGGGTGTCGCAATGCTAGTCCCGGCTCAAGCCGGGTTGCCCGTTGCGGAGTACGCGCCCAATGCCGTCAAGAAGACGGTCATCGGTGTGGGCCATGGTGACAAAAGCCAGATCAAGCTGATGGTGAAAGTGCTCCTGCCCAGAGCGGTGTTTGATACTGACGATGCTGCGGATGCATTGGCGATCGCCCTGTGCCACTCACAACAGCGCGGGCGAGCGGCGCTGGAAGCACGCATTGCCGCTGCGGGGTAAAAGATGATTGGCAAGCTCAAAGGGACGCTCGACAGTGTCGGGGATGATTGGGTCATTCTTGACGTGCATGGCGTAGGCTACGAGGTGCACTGCTCTTCGCGAACTCTGGGTGCACTGCCACCGGTGGGCGAAGCCGTAACGCTTTCCATCGAAACCCATGTGCGTGAAACCGAAATCAAGCTGTTTGGATTTCGCGGTGACGCTGAGCGCCAATGGTTCCGGCTGTTGCAATCGGTTCAGGGCGTTGGAGCCAAAGTCGCTCTGGCGGTCCTGAGCACCATGACACCCGGTGAACTGGCGTCCGCCATCGCGCTGCAGGATAAAGCTGCCATCGCGAGAACCCCCGGCATAGGGCCCAAGGTGGCACAACGCATGGTCGCGGAACTGAAGGACAAGGCCCCCGCTTTAGCTGGAGACATGACGGGCACCATCGGATTGCAGCAGGAATTGGGGGCAGGGGTCGCAGCCGGCCCGGTGCAGGATGCGGTGTCTGCGCTGACCAATCTCGGCTACAGCGCCGATCAGGCCAGCCGGGCGGTTGCCAGTGTGGTGGCCACCAAAGGCGATGATGCTGACTCGGCAACGCTGATACGCCTTGGCCTCAAGGAACTGTCTTCATGAGTGATGAGGCGGATCGCATCGTATCAGCGGAAACCCGCGGCGAGGATTTCGACACCGCGCTGCGACCGCAATCGCTCGAGGATTTCGTCGGACAACGGCAGGTGCGCGAGAACCTCAACGTGTTCATCGAAGCCGCCAAGGGGCGGGGTGAGCCACTCGATCACGTATTGTTTGTCGGCCCGCCGGGTCTTGGCAAAACCACTCTTAGCCAGATCATGGCTCGGGAACTGGGCGTAAATTTCCGGGCTACATCGGGGCCTGTCATAGCGAAAGCCGGCGATCTCGCCGCCTTGCTCACCAATCTTGAGGATCGTGACGTCCTGTTCATCGACGAGATCCATCGGCTGAGCCCGGCGGTGGAGGAGATCCTCTACCCCGCAATGGAGGACTATCAGCTCGATCTGATTATCGGCGAGGGGCCTGCGGCGCGCTCTGTGAAGATCGATCTCGCCCGTTTCACCCTTGTGGCGGCGACGACGCGGCTGGGGCTGCTGACAACGCCTCTGCGTGACCGATTTGGCATTCCGGTCCGGCTGAATTTCTATGAGGTCGACGAACTGGAAACCATTGTTAAGCGTGGCGCGCGGCTGATGGGTGTGGCCATGACGGATGATGGGGCGCGGGAAATAGCAACACGGTCGCGCGGGACACCCAGAATTGCCGGTCGGCTTTTGCGCAGGGTCAGGGATTTTGCTGCGGTTTCCGGCTCGGATGTGGTGGACGCGCCTGCGGCGGACGAAGCGCTTCAGCGGCTTGATGTGGATGCCGCCGGTCTTGATGAACTGGATCGTCGCTACCTGGGGCAGATCGCTCACAATTACGGAGGCGGGCCCGTCGGCGTGGAGACACTGGCCGCCGCTCTTTCCGAACCTCGTGACGCCATTGAGGACATCATTGAACCGTTCCTGATCCAGCAGGGCTTCATCGCGCGCACTCCGCGCGGACGACTTATGACTGGGAAGGCTTGGGAACATCTTGGCCTGGAGGCGCCCGCTACGGCACCAGGCAACACGGCGCAGCTCGGTCTTGGCCTAGAGCCCGAAAACGCCGATCTCGGCTGACCGTCTCACCAAACCTTACCAATTTTTCACATTGGAAAGCGGGCCGGTGCCCCTCTGCGGCTGGGTAGCGAGGGCTCGCGCCCTAGCTTTCAACGGACACAACAAAGTCAGGAACTTGTTATGTCCAATACCCCCATCATCACCCGCCGGTCAGCGTTGTTGGCTGCGGCAGCCACCCCCGCAGTCGCTGCATCTCTCGCCGGTGTGCTCGCGGCAAGACCCGCGTTGGCCGCCGGTCATTCAGCGGGCAAGTCCAACGCGATCTTCAGTCATTACAAGGTCGGCGATTTCATTGTCACAACGCTGTTGGCCGGCTCTGCACCACGCGATGAGCCGCAATCCATATTTGGAATGAACGTCAGCGCCGAAGAGTTTGCATCGGTTTCGGCTGACAATTTCATCCCAGCCGACAGCGTTCGCTTCTTCTTCAATGTCCCAGTGGTGAACACTGGAAGCGATCTGATCCTTTTCGACACCGGTCTTGGTGGAGAAGGAACTCCGGCCATCGTGGGTGCGCTCGAAGCCGCTGGCTATTCGGCGGACGAAGTCACAAAGCTGGTGATCACGCACATGCATCCCGATCACATTGGGGGCCTGATGAATGGCGGTGCACCCACGTTCCCCAATGCTGAGATTTACACCGGTCAGACCGAATATGACTTCTGGGCTTCGCAGGAGGGAGAGCAGGGGCCGCCCGCCATGGTGCGCAACATGGTGACGCCAATGGCCGAGAAGATCACCTTTGTTGCGCCGGGGGACAGCATTGCGTCCGGCATCACGGCCGTGGACGCCTTTGGTCACACCCCCGGACATATGACTTACATGCTGGAAAGCGAGGGCCAGCAACTCATGCTGATGGCTGACACCGCCAACCATTATGTTTGGTCGTTGGGCTATCCTGACTGGGAGGTGCGTTTCGATATGGATAAGGCGGCTGCCGCAGCCACCCGACGCCGTCTGCTCGGCATGCTTGCAGCCGACAAGGTGCCATTCGCCGGTTACCACATGCCATTTCCCGGTGTGGGTTACGTGGACACTCGCGGGGACGGCTTCGCCTATGTTCCGGAAAGCTATCAGCTGGCGTTGTAGCTGATCGCTCGAAGTAGAGACTGCGAAAGAAAAAGGGCCACCCGACTGGGTGGCCCTTCGTCAACACATTGCTGACTTTCGCTCTGTTAGTCGCGGCTGTCGCGCTCGGCCAGCTCACGCTGAATGTGAGGTGGCACGAAGAACTCACCACCCGAACGGAACTGAGCGGAGAAGTTGTTGACGTTGCCGGCCTGGACTTTGTCGGCTTGGTTCACAGCGCTCTCAGCGATGGCTGGAGTAGCCAGAACAGTCAGACCAAGAGCTGCGGTTGTGATGATTGCAGAGATTTTCATTTTCGTTTCCTTTTTCTTTGCGGCCCTTTTTTTGTTTTGGGGTTTGGGCCGGTGAGACGAATGTGGGGTATTCGCCGATCAACTGCCAATCACATGAAAAAACATTGGATCAACGGATTGTCAGCGGCGCGTTGACGTTTTTTGGGAACCAAATCTGTTGAGCTGAAACAGAGCTGAGGCGAAAACAAAAAGGGGCCACCTGAGCGGTGACCCCTGTTCATGACTTGATGTCGGACTGGTGATTTAGTCGCGACGGTCGCGCTCGGCCAGTTCACGCTGAATGTGAGCTGGGACGAAGAACTCACCACCCGAACGGAACTGAGCGGAGAAGTTGTTGACGTTGCCGGCCTGCACTTTGTCGGCTGGGTTCACGGCGCTGTCGGCGAGAGCTGGAACAGCGAGAACGGTCAGGCCAAGAGCGGCGGTTGTGATGATTGCGGAGATTTTCATTTTCGTTTCCTTTTTTGTTGCGGCCCGTTTGTTGTGTTTGTTTCGATTTGGGCCGGTCAAACGAATTTGGCTTTTTCCGCGATCAACTGCCAATCACTTGGAGGAACGTGCGTTCAACCGGATGTGTAGGGTTCGTTAACCATTCACATCCACGACCACCCGTCCGCGCACCTGACCCTTGAGAATGTCACGTCCCAACTGGGGCAAATCGGCCAAGGTGGCGTTCACGACCATCGTGTCCAGCTTGTCCATGGGCAGGTCTGTTTCGATGCGTTTCCATGCCTGGAGGCGGTTTTCGTAGGGCTGCATGACGCTGTCGATGCCCAGCACGTTCACGCCCCGCAACAGAAACGGGATCACAGAGCCCGGAAAACTGGCGCCGCCTGCCAAACCAACCGCCGCCAGCGAGCCGCCATAGGCGAGCTGACCAAGAACGCGAGCCATCATTTCTCCGCCCACTGCGTCAACGCAGCCGGCCCAGCTCTCTCTTTCCAGCGGACGCTTCACCGCCTCGGCCACTTCTTCGCGGGGAACAATCTGTGTGGCACCAAGATCCTTGAGGTAATCCGCGCCTTCTGGGCGACCGGTCACAGCGGCAACTTGATATCCAAGCTTGCCAAGGATGGCGGTTGCCACGGACCCGACCCCGCCGGACGCGCCGGTCACAAGTACGGGTTTGTCGGTGGCAGTGTTCAGGCCATGGGCTTCCAGCGCCATCACGGCCAGCATGGAGGTGAAGCCCGCAGTGCCAACAGCCATGGCCTGGCGGGTCGAAATGCCGTCGGGAAGGGGTACCAACCAGTCGGCGTTCACGCGTGCCTTCTGGGCATAACCACCCCAATGGATCTCGCCCACGCGCCAGCCGGTCAGGACAACTTTATCTCCTGGCTTGTAGCGGTCGTCGTCTGACGCCTCCACCGTGCCAGCAAAGTCGATTCCGGGCACGTGGGGGTAGGCCTTCACAAGGCCGCCACCTGGCCCGATGCACAAGCCGTCCTTGTAGTTGAGGGTCGAGTACTCCACTGCGACCGTGACGTTGCCCTCCGGCAGATCGTCGAGCGTGATCTGGTCCACGCCAGCTTGTGGCTTTGCACCTTCTTCTTCGGACTTTGTCACCACAAGGGCGTTGAAGCTGTTTGCCATAGTGGCCTCCCAATCTTTGGTCGCGGATTGGTGGCACCGCTTGCAGGACGGTGCAAGCGCAAAGCGATCATGTTAGGGACCGGCATGGCCACGACCGAGCGCTCACATCCCACTACCGGCACCCTACAGGGTGCAACGCATGTGTTTCCGGTGCGCGTCTATTATGAGGACACCGATTTTACCGGCATCGTCTATCACGCGCGCCACCTTCATTTTTTCGAACGCGGCCGAACCGAATGGTTGCGCACCCTTGGTGTGTCCCACACGGAACTGGCTGATGGCCGGTTTGGTGAAGTGATGGCATTCGCCATTCAGAGTGTCGCTGTCGACTATAAAAAGCCCGCTCGCGTGGATGATGTGCTCGAAGTGACAACGTCTCTCAAGCAGGCGCGGGGGGCGCGGCTCATCCTGGACCAGTCCATGAACCGTCCTCTGGATGGGGAGCTCATCGCGAAAGCCGAGGTTGCGGTGGTTTTGATCAATGGCTCGGGAGCGCCGCGGCGTGTCCCCGCTGAGATGTTGGCTCTGATTGAAGGGTCATGAGGATTGCCATCGAACGGCTACGTCCGGCTGCTTTGTGGCCTTGAGTGGCGGAAGGGTCGACTGGATCATATCGATGACCACCGTCCGTGCCGCATCACGTCGCTTCTGCCAATCCTTTAGGCTGTAGCGATCATGAAGCGTGTTTTGCCCGTGCAGCCTGCTTGAAAACTGCATGTCATTAAGCGTTTCGAGCGCCCCGGAAAGCGCTGCTGCTTCGGCGTCAATGTCTGCCAGAGCGCTTGCAAGCTGACCGTAGTTCAGATGCGCCAGGCTTGGGTGGCTGGCGGCGTGGCGCAGCACCAGCACATGCAGCAGAAACTCAGCTTCCATCAAACCGCCGGTGATCAGTTTCACCTCGTACGGATCATCAGGCCGTGGGCTTATGCGCTCCTCGCGCAGAAGGGCCAGCATGGAGCTGGCATCCCTGGCCAACTGTTCCTGGTCGCGCGGGGTCGCCAGAACCTCTCGACGCGTTTCGTTGAATATTGCTTGGCTTTTCTCGCTGCCACAGATGAAACGCGCAGGAACGAGTGCAACGTGCTCCCATGTCTTGGCGCGTTCCAGCTGATGTGTGCGGAGGCTGGTCGGCCTCAGTGTGGGCGGCCCGGCTCTGCCTGACGGACGCAGGCGCATGTCGATCTCCCACACGCGGCCGGCTTTCATGTGGGTGTCCAGATTGGACTTGAGGCGAAGCGAGAAACGGTTCGCCTGTTCCAGCGCATCGGCATCATCGGCCTCTGCCAGAAATAGGAGGTCGAGGTCCGATAGGGGGTGCATCGAGTCCATGCCCAGGCGGCCAAAGCCAACTGTCGATACCGGTGAACCCTCCAGCTTCATGTGCTCGCAGGTCATGATCGTCGCCAGGTGCAATGCCTGTTCCGCAGTGGCTGCGATATCGTGCGCGATCTCGCGTGTGGCTCGGCCGCCGGAAAGGGCTGTCAAATAGCTCAGGAAGAGCCGCTCATTGGTCCAGGAGCGCAGCCATTCCAACTGTGCTTCCTGTCCGATCTGGTTGGCGAGTTGCTGCGGCAAATCGTTGGCGTTGGCCAGAATGGCTTGCGTGTCGCCGCCCCGCTCGAGAAGCACATCCACGACGTGCGGGGATTGATACATCAGAGACGCGGTGGGCTCCGACCTCAGAAAGGCATCAAAGATGCGTCCGGTAAGCTTGGCGTCGCTGGCAAGCAGGCGAAGGTATTGGCCGCCCCGGGGAAGCGCCTTCAAGAAACCATCAATCTGGCTCACCGCGGCGTCCACATCTTCTTGCCGGGTGGCCGAATGCATCAAGGCGCTCTCCAAGCCTTGCAGGTTCTGATCAGGCGTGGCTCCGTAGGCAAGAAATCCGCCCTGCCACGTTTCGACGATGGCCTCTGCTTGTGCTGAAATTTTCGAAAGCTGAGGATTCTGTGGCGGTTCTGAGTCCCCGCTATCCTCGACAAGGAAGCGTGCAAACCTGTCCGCCACGAAGGATCGGTGTTCACGAAGTGCCGCGGTGAGCTCCGTCCAGCTCTCGAGCCCCATCAGATCGACAATCAGGGCCCGCTCCTCAGGCGGATCGGGGATGGTGTGCACCTGGCGATCGGCGATCATCTGAACGCAATTTTCCAGCCTCCGGAGCCAGATGTAGGCTTGCTTCAGCCTTGGCGCATCGTCTTCCGCCAGATGACCCAGCGCCGCGCACTGCTCAAGGGCGTCGATGGTGTTGGTCGTCCGCAACTTAGTCTGGCGACCGCCCCAGATCAATTGCTGCGCATTGACAATGAACTCGGTCTCACGGATGCCGCCGCTGCCAAGCTTGATGTGAAATTCGTCGGCGGCGCCAATATCGGTTGCAGCCGGGCCGGTGGCAGCCAGACCGGGGTGCTCGTTCTTGATGCGCTCCTTCACGGCGGCGATCTCATCCAGCGTTCGGAAGTCGAGCGTTCTGCGCCAGACAAATGCGCTGAGGCGCTTCAGGAACGCCTCGCCAGCGGTTTGATCACCGGCGACGACCCGCGCCTTCATCATGGCCAACCGTCGCCAGGGGGCCGACCGAAAAGCAAAGAACTCAAGCGCTGCGTCGGTTGCCATAGAGAGCCCGGTGACCGAAGGGTCCGGGCGGAGACGCCAGTCGACCCTCCATATTCTGTCCGTGTCGGTCCGCCCGGCAATGGTGGTCGTCATGGCCTTGAGAACCATGTCACAGACATATGTACGTCCTTCATGGGCGGGCACCGGCACCGTTTCAGGATCGAAGAAAGCCACGAGGTCGACGTCAGAAGAATAGTTGAGGTCGCGCCCGCCCAGCTTGCCAAGCCCTAATATAAAGAGGCCGGGTACGGTTCCGCATACTGGCTCACACAAGGAGATCTTTGTGATAGAGGCGGACTGCAACGCGTCTGCCAGAGCTGTGTCGAGGGTTTGGGCGGCGAAATCCGACCATTGCCCCGATAGATGCAAAAACTCCTCTGGTGCGGCCACCTGGTCTTCTATGAACCGGCATGAGCGGACCACCTTTTGCGCCGCAAGGCCGTCACCTGTCTGTCTCGCCAACGCGTTTTGCAGCCGACGATGGTGCGGCCAATCGTGTCTGGCGGCGATTTCGTTAGTGGAGGCCATGGAATTTAGCTTAGGCGGCGGGCGAGCGATTGAACACCTGTTCGACACAGTCGCACATCACCTGTGAACCGGAGTCCTAACAGCGCATTAACCATGTTCGGGCAGGGTGCCGCGCGAAACGGGTGGCGCTTGCCCTCAGCGGAGTGGGCGTCATCTTATAACCCCATTGTCGGGCGACACGGCGCGCTGCGCCGATGGAGCGCTCAATTTCGAGGTAGATATGATCGAGGCAATCGCGACAAACCTGTCTCAGGTGGCGGCCACAGAGCTGGGGGCTCCGGCCCATGATGTTTCGCTGCTGGCGCTTTTCCTGCAGGCGTCCATCGTTGTTCAGCTTGTGATGGTGGGCCTTGTGATTGCCTCCATCTGGTCATGGGCGATCATATTCGACAAGTACGCGCTGTTCGGGCGGGTCAAGCGCGGTATGAACCGGTTCGAGAGCACTTTCTGGTCGGGTCAGTCTCTCGACGAACTCTACGCAGAGCTGTCCGAGCGTGAGCCCCGTGGAATGGGCGCGATTTTTGTGGCTGCGATGAATGAATGGAAGCGTTCTTATGAGCGCAACGCCGCTTCGCCGCTGGGTCTTCAAACGCGGATTGATAAAGTGATGGATGTGGCGCTGGCCCGCGAGGCCGAGCGGCTTTCGCAGCGCCTTACATTTCTGGCGACCATCGGATCGGCGGGACCCTTTATTGGTCTGTTCGGAACGGTCATAGGCATCATGACGTCGTTTCAGGCGATTGCCGGGTCCAACAATGTGAGCCTGGCCGTGGTCGCGCCGGGCATTGCCGAAGCCCTGTTCGCCACGGCGCTCGGTCTTCTCGCTGCCATTCCCGCAACAATCGCCTACAACCGGCTGACGGAGACTTCTGGCAAGCTGATCGCTCGTATGGAAGGCTTTGCGGACGAATTCTCTGCGATCCTGTCCCGTCAGGTCGATGAGCGCTCGGCGGCACGCCCCCCCGTTCAACCGGCCAGAGCGGCGGAGTAAGCGCCATGGGCATGCAGATGCAAGGCAGTGGTGGAGGAGGCACGCGCAGGCGCCGCCGCGCATCCAGCGCGCATCAACCGGTCAGCGAAATCAATGTGACACCCTTTGTGGATGTGATGCTGGTTCTGCTCATCATCTTCATGGTGACTGCGACCGTGATCGTTTCAGGCGTTCCACTGGAGCTGCCGGAAAGCCGTGGCCAATCTCTGAACGCCGAAACCCAGCCCATCACGGTGACCGTCACCGAGACCGGGGCTGTGTTCATTGGCGACACTCCCGTCTCCATCGGGGAACTTCAGTCGACTTTGGCTGCCAACGCAGAAACCGGGACCGACAAACCCATCTTCGTGCGCGGAGACCGTTCAGCCATGCATCAGAACATGATGCAGGTTCTGGGCACCATCCAGTCCGCCGGTTTCACCAAGATCAATCTGGTAAGCCTGCCGGAAGGGGCGGGCGGCTAGTCTATGAAGGGTGGCGTCGCCATATCGACAGGTCTGCACGCTGGAGTCGTGGCTCTGGGCCTCGTGTCGTTCACCAGTGCCGAGCCCTTTGAAGCCCGTGAGGTGGAGTCGGTGCAGATCGAGCTGGTGCCGATTTCCGAAATCGCGACGGCCGTTCAGGGCGCGCAGGAAGCGCCTCTTGTCAACACCCCCAATCCCGAACAAACGCAGGCCGAACCCGTGGCCGACAATGCCGAGAATGTGGGAGAGGCGCAGGACGATCTGAAGTCTGTTCAAGCGGACGAAGAGGCCTTCACGCCCAATCAGGAAACGGCGCCTGCGAACGTGGAGCCAACACCGGAAACGTTGCCCGACATATCGGAAACGCCTGACCCTGCTCCTGAAGATCAGCCGGCACCGGCGACCGAACTGGCCACACAGGCTCAAGAAGCGGTGCAGCCGCAGCAGGCCGATTCGCCAACCCCCGATCCCACACCGGCTCCCGAAGAGGTGGCTGAAGTGCTGGCCGATCTTCCGCAGACGGTGGCGGTGCCCTTGCCACGGCCTGAGCCTCCGAAAGCGCAAACAGCCACGACGCCAGACCGGCGCGTGCCCGAGAACCAGGCCGCCAACGCCTCGAGCGCCCCGCAACAGACGTCCAACACCGACGCCGACGAGATCGCAAATCTTGTGAACCGCGAGCAGAGCCGTGCCGGTGGTGCCCGTCGCACCGATGGCCAGGCCAGTCTCGGAACGCAGCGCCGTTCGACGGGCGAGAAGCTCACCCGAGGCGAACTCGGAGCTTTGCGCGAGCACTATGAGAACTGCTTTCAGCTTGCCATGCTCGACACGTTTGCCGGTATTGAAGAAGTGACTGTGACGGTCCGCGTGAGCCTGAACGAAGCGGGTCAAATGGTGGGGCGCCCCACGGCTACGGCGTCTGGCGGCAGCCGAACGGCGCAGTCGCAGGCGCGGCGCTCTATTCTCAGGGACGTTTCCGGCTGCCGCAATCCACCGGTTCCCTCGATCGACAAATATTCGTCATGGTCGGAGATACAGTTGAACTTCTCCATGAGCGAAATCTTGAACGCTGGTTTCTGATGCCCATCCGACCGATTGTTCCACCTAACGTTTGGCAGATAAGATGATGATGAGTTCCGTACGCACAATCGCCGCCCGCCTGATGGCTGGCCTCATAGCTCTGGTCTTCATGGCCGGTACGGCTGCTGCCCAGTCCGGGCCTCTGCAGATCGACATCACCAAGGGCAATCGCGATCCGTTGCCCATCGCCGTGCCCGGCTTTGGTGGGGACGCGCAACTGGGTGCGCAGATCGCGCAGGTCATCAATGAGAACCTGCGGCGGTCTGGATTGTTCGCTCCCATTCAGGAAGCCGCATTCATCCAGCGGAACCTGTCTCCGGATGCCACGCCCAACTTCCCTGATTGGAACGCCATCAACGCGCGAGCCGTGGTGGCCGGTGCCATCGAGCCAGCCGGCAGCGGACGCGTTCAGGCGCGTTTTCGCCTGTGGGACACTGCGGCTGGCAGTCAGGTGACGGGTCAGCAGTTCACTGCGGATAGCCAGAACTGGCGACGCATCGCGCACATCATATCCGACAGCATCTACAAGGCGCTCACCGGCGAGGAGGGCTATTTTGACAGTCGCGTGGTGTTCGTTTCCGAGAGCGGCCCGAAGGATGCGCGTATCAAGCGCCTCGCCATTATGGATCAGGACGGAGCCAATGTGCAATTTCTGACCGATGGCTCCGATCTTGTGCTGACGCCGCGCTTTTCGCCTTCGCGCCAGGAGATCACTTACATGTCTTTTGCCGGTGGCCAGCCGCGCGTTTACCTGTTGCAGCTCGAAAGCGGGCAGCGCGAGATTGTTGGCAACTTCCCAGGCATGACGTTCTCGCCGCGGTTTTCGCCTGATGGCGGCAAAGTGGTGATGAGCCTGCAACAGGAAGGCAACGCCAATTTGTACACGATGGATCTGCAGTCCCGTCAGACAACACGGATCACCAATTCGCCGTCCATCGACACATCTCCCAGCTTCTCACCTGACGGATCTCGGATCGTCTTTGAGAGCGACCGTGGCGGACGCCAGCAATTGTACGTCACGGGCGCCGGCGGTGGTGCGGCCCAACGCATCTCTTTTGGGTCCGGCAGCTACTCAACGCCGGTCTGGTCTCCGCGCGGAGATCTGATCGCCTTCACCAAGCAGTCGGGCGGCAAATTCCTCATCGGCGTCATGCGTCCTGATGGTAGCCGCGAGCGTATTCTCACCGAGGGCTTTCACAATGAAGGGCCGACTTGGTCCCCCAACGGTCGCTATCTGATGTTCTTCCGCGACGGTCGCGGGGCCGGTGGCCCGCGCCTCTATCAGATTGATTTGGCAGGGACGAACGAGTTCCCGGTGACAACGCCGTCGTTTGCATCTGACCCTGCCTGGTCGCCGCTTCTCAACTGATCGTGTGGGCCGGGCACGGAAATCTGCCCGCTCGGCCCCAATTTGGCCGTGATACAGGCAAAGACGCTGATGTCTGCTGGATAGCATGGTTTCACCGCGCAACTGTAAGTGAGCGATTGAGCTTTCGTTAACCGCAAATCCTACCGGCACGTTAACCGGCGTCGATTAGGTTTTATTCAAGTTTGAACGATCAGGAGAGCTCACGATGGGCTTCAATCTCGCTATTCGTCGATCACCCATCGCGCTGGTTCTGGCAGCCATGCTGACCATTGTGGGCTGTGCCGACAAAAAGTCTCTGCCAGACAATGCCGGCCAGCTTGGCCTGAGCGGCGTGACGCCGGGCTCTACTCAAGAGTTCACGACGACTGTTGGTGACCGCGTCTTTTTTGAGACGGATTCGGCATCTCTGACAGCCGCCTCGCAGTCGACCCTGACCAAGCAGGCGCAATGGCTGCGGCAGTATCAGAACTATTCCATCCAGATCGAAGGCCATGCCGACGAGCGCGGCACGCGCGAATACAATTTGGCCTTGGGTGCGCGGCGTGCAACGGCGGTTCGCAGCTATCTCGCGGCGCAGGGTGTGCCGGCTTCGCGCATCACCACGATTTCCTACGGCAAGGAGCGGCCTGTCGCGACATGTGACAACATCTCTTGCTGGTCTCAGAACCGCCGCGGCGTGACGGTGCTTCGTTAACGCCATCAGGTTCACAGCAGCCAGCGCGTTCCGGGGAGCGTTGGCAAGAGGGGGAACCGACGGGCGGGCTCAATGCCCGCCCGTTTTCTTATGCGGGGTCGAGGGGCGGGTTAGGGCCCTGGCCCTAAGCCCGTCACCAGGACCATACTGTTGCGATTTCGCAACCTCACACCATACGAGGCGTGTTTTTCATGCCATCGCCTTTGGAACGGCATGCTTGCACCATAGTTTCGCCCACGATTTAATGATCTAGACGCCCCAAGCCGACTGACCGATGATCAGTGGCAAGTTTGAGGATGAGACTATGATGATGCGAACCATCGCATTGCTTGTGGCAGCGTTGTGCTTTGTGGCTGCTGTTGCTCTGCCTGCAAAGGCTCAGAACGCGGCGCAAAACCAGGCGGCGCTTTTTCAAATGCAAGAGCAGATGCGGCAGTTGAACGGTCGGGTGGAAGAGCTGACATTTCAGGTTCTGGAATTGCAGGAGCTTTTGCGCCAGTCCCGCGAAGATAATGAAGCACGTTTTCTGGAGCTCGAAGAGGGCAGCCAGCAGGGAGCTCTGCCAGCGCCAAACGCAGGGGCTGAAACGGATTTTGCGCAGTCACCTCCTCCTGAAGCACCGCTCGATGATGATGATGCCGTACGGATCTTTGGCACTCAGCCTCTGGGCACGCTTCGGTTTGATGAAAACGGTAATCTGATCGAGGGAGCGCTTGGGCGTCCGCTCGATCTCAATCAGCTGCCCGTCGACACACCATCGAGCGAAATTGACGTGGCCGAACTGACCGATGGCAATTCGGATGAGGGTCCGTTGCCTGCCAATTTGCCCGAAGCGCCGGTCCTCTATCAGCAGGGCTATGATGCCGTGCTTGCCGGCAATTATGTCGCCGCAGAGCGCAGCTTCCGGACGCTGTTGCGCGCCTATCCGGAGAGCGACCGCGCGGCCAACGCACGCTATTGGTTGGCTGAGAGCCTGTTTGCGATGGGCAGTTTCAACGATGCTGCCGAGACCTATCTCGAGGTCGTCAACGCACATCCCGAGGACGCGATTGCTCCCGATGCGATGTTGAAACTGGGTGTCACGCTGGCTGGCCTGGGAGAGGTGCAGACGGCTTGTGATACGTTTGCTGCGGTCACGGATCGCTATCCAGCCACACCGGAGTTCTTTCGTCAGCGACTGGATCGCGAAAAGCGCAGTGCCCACTGCGGCTAGCTTTGCCGGTGCCCGGCCACCCTTTGGTCCGGCGACCCACCTGATCAGAGAATTCAAGGGTGCACTGCCGACTGGTGATGCGCCCTTTTTGCTGGCTGTCTCTGGAGGGAGCGACAGCCTGGCGCTGATGCATCTGTGCTTTCATCATGCCGGTGCCCGGCGCGTTGCCGGAGTTGCCACGGTTGATCATCAACTGCGTGCGGAGGCCCGTGCAGAGGCGCAGTGGGTGGCGGAAGAAAGCGCGCGGCTTGGCTACCCCCATACGATACTACCTTGGGACCGGCCTTCTGCCCAGAAGGATGTGAGCCAAGCCCTTGCCCGGGAGGCGCGGTTTGGCCTGTTGGCGGAGCGGGCGCGGAGCATGGGCGTTCGAACCGTTCTCTTGGGGCACACGCTGGACGATCAGTTGGAAACTCTGCGCATGCGGCTCCAGCGCCTTGATTGGGTTGATTATGCGTCGCTCGGCCTGTCAGGCATCGCGCCCGTCACGCTGCTTGAAGATGTGGCGTTTCACCGACCGTTGCTTGGGGTTCGCCGGGACGAGTTGAGGCAGTGGTTGTCGCACCATGGTGCAGATCGTTGGATTGAGGATCCGTCCAATGACAGTCGCCACTATGAGCGGGTCCGTGTTCGCCAGACGCGGCATAGTGCTGGGGCTGCTGACCTCATGCGATTTCAATCGCTTGCCTCTCGCTGGCGATCACTGATTGAGCGCGATGCTCTTGCTCTTGCACAGAGTGCGCTGCACGTCGGCGATCGGCATGTAAGCCTGAGACGTTCCGATCTTGTCGGGTACCCGTCGCCGGTTGTGACTTACCTACTGGGGTGTGTCATCGCGCAGATCGGCGACTCTCTGCGGCGGGTCGACGGGGCGATCTTCCGGAGCAATGTCGATGCCCTTATCCAGACCCGAAGAGGTTTTGCCATGGCGGGGGCTGTCGTGGATCATCGGCGATCTCGTGAGATCATCATTTACCGGGAAGTTCGAGACGCGGACTTTTCTGTTTCCGACCCGCTGCTGGCACAGCTGAAAAGCCTCTATCCGGACCTGCCAAGAGACGCTCTGCGAAGCCAGGCGTTTCACCGGCAGAGCCCTGCCAAGTCTCCACTCAACTGGCAGTCGCCATCGGAACGACAGCTGTTTGACACGCTTGAGCGTGCCGCAGGTCGTTCACGATAAGCGGAACTATTGCCGCATTGGGCGGCGCTTCCCTTGGCACCCATCCAAGTGCTGCCTATGTTCAACGGTAACGGTCCGGCAATGCCCTTCTATTTGTCGACACCATCAACCGCAGATTGGCTGCAACGAAGGCGTTGCACACCGGCATTTCGCCAAGGAGCCGACGTATGAACTCCAACTTCCGGAATTATGCCCTATGGGCGATCATCATTCTGCTGCTGGTGGCGCTGTTCAACTTGTTTCAGAGCCCAACACAGCAGGCGGCTTCTACCGAGGTGTCCTACTCGCAATTCCTGGAAGATGTAGCAGCGGGTCGAGTGCAGTCGGTTGAGATACAGGGCCAGACGATCACGGGTCAGACCTCGAGCGGTCAGCGCTTTGAGACCTTTGCCCCCGATGATCCCAGCCTGGTGCAAACACTCAATGAGCGTGGCGTAAACATCAATGTGTCCCCACCAGATCGTGGTTCGCCGCTGTTGTCGATCCTGTTCTCCTGGCTGCCGCTGATCGTCATTCTCGGCGTGTGGATCTTCTTCATGCGCCAGATGCAAGGCGGTGGAAACAAGGCCATGGGCTTTGGCAAATCCAAAGCCAAACTCCTCACTGAAGCACATGGCCGCGTGACTTTTGCTGACGTTGCCGGTGTCGAAGAAGCGAAGGATGATCTGGAAGAGATTGTCGAGTTCCTGCGCGATCCGCAGAAGTTTCAGCGCCTAGGCGGCAAGATTCCGCGCGGTGTGCTCCTGTCGGGCCCTCCCGGTACCGGTAAAACGCTCCTCGCGCGTTCCGTGGCGGGCGAAGCAAATGTGCCCTTCTTTACGATCTCCGGTTCCGACTTTGTCGAGATGTTCGTTGGCGTTGGTGCAAGCCGTGTCCGCGACATGTTCGAACAGGCCAAGAAAAATGCGCCCTGCATCATCTTCATCGATGAGATCGATGCCGTTGGCCGCCATCGCGGTGCTGGCATGGGCGGCGGCAATGATGAGCGCGAGCAGACGCTCAACCAGCTCCTGGTCGAGATGGATGGCTTCGAGCAGAATGAGAGCATCATTCTGATCGCCGCGACCAACCGCCCGGATGTCTTGGACCCTGCTCTTCTGCGTCCTGGCCGCTTTGACCGTCAGGTGGTCGTGCCCAACCCCGATGTGATGGGTCGCGAGCAGATTCTGAAGGTGCATGTTCGCAACGTGCCGATTGCACCGAATGTGGATTTGAAAGTTGTCGCTCGCGGCACGCCCGGCTTCTCCGGTGCGGACCTGATGAACATCGTCAACGAAGCTGCCTTGATGGCTGCCCGCCGCAACAAGCGGTTGGTGACCATGCAGGAGTTTGAGGACGCGAAAGACAAGGTCATGATGGGTGCGGAGCGCCGCAACACCGCCATGACGCAGGAAGAGAAGGAACTGACGGCCTATCACGAGGCCGGTCACGCAATCCTCGCCCTCAACGTTCCGTCTTCCGACCCGGTTCACAAGGCGACGATCATTCCGCGTGGCCGTGCGCTGGGTATGGTGATGCAGTTGCCTGAGGGCGACCGTTACTCCATGCGCTACAAATACATGACGTCGCGCCTTGCGATCATGATGGGTGGCCGCGTGGCTGAAGAACTGAAGTTCGGCAAAGAGAACATCACGTCCGGTGCATCTTCAGACATCGAACAGGCCACGAAACTGGCCCGTGCAATGATCACGCAGTGGGGTTTCTCGGAGCAGCTCGGCAAGGTTGCCTATGGCGAAAACCAGCAAGAGATGTTCCTCGGACGCTCAGTGCAGGAAAGCCGGAACGTATCGGAAGCCACGGCCAACATCATCGACGCCGAGATCAAAGGGCTTGTCGATGAGGCCTACGACACGGCCATGAAGGTGCTGACAGAGAAGAACGACGATTTCGAAACGCTTGCCCAGGGGCTCCTCGAATATGAGACCTTGTCGGGCCAGGAGATCAAAGACCTGCTGGAAGGCAAGCCGCCAAGCCGCGACATGGGCGACGACACGCCGCCTTCCCGTGGATCGGCCGTTCCATCGGCTGGCGCCAGCAAGAAGCCCAAGGGCGGCGAAGAGCCCAGCGGCTCCGACCTCGAGCCACAACCCAGCTAGGCCTTAGAGCTTCAAAGCCCCGCTTCGGCGGGGTTTTTTGTGATCCAACTGGACGGGCAGGGCCCGGCTATCCCATTTCTCCCGCCGCTCACGAAATGTTACAGTGGTGCTTTAGAGCGTGCTTGGAGCCTTCGTTGGGAAGAGGCTAAGTGATCTGTTAAGCATGTCGCCCAACGCATTCTGAACGCTTTGGCCCTAACGTCGCAGGTCTCAAAACATAAGCGCAGCGGCCGGACGGGGGCAGGCTGTGCGGCCAAAGGCGAGTTGGGGAATAGTATGGGGCGCAAATATTTTGGTACCGACGGCATTCGCGGCAAAGCGAACACGTCGCCTATGACGGCTGACATTGCGATGAAGGTTGGTATGGCCGCCGGCATCGCATTTCAGCGTGGCGATCATCGCCATCGTGTGGTTATCGGCAAGGACACGCGGCTGTCGGGCTATATGATCGAGAATGCGCTCGTGGCTGGCTTCACGTCTGCCGGTATGGATGTGTTCCAGCTGGGACCTATTCCGACGCCTGCTGTGGCGATGCTGACGCGCTCCTTGCGTGGGGACATCGGCGTCATGATTTCAGCGTCCCACAATCCATATCATGACAATGGAATAAAGCTGTTCGGTCCGGATGGATTCAAGCTTTCTGACAATACTGAAGCGCGAATTGAAGAACTGATTGATAAGGATCTCAGTGCGTATCTTGCGCAGTCGAGGAAACTCGGGCGTGCAACACGCATTGGCGTTCACGATCGTTATGTGGAGTTCGCCAAACGCACCTTACCGCGGAGAATGAGCCTAGAAGGCCTGCGTATCGTTGTCGATTGTGCCAATGGCGCAGCCTACAAGGTGGCGCCGACTACGCTTTGGGAACTGGGCGCCGAAGTGATTGCGATCGGTGACGAGCCGAATGGCTTGAACATCAATTTGGACTGCGGTTCGACTCACACTGAGCGTCTCTGCGAGAAAGTGCGCGAAATGCGCGCGGATATAGGCATCGCCCTGGATGGCGACGCTGACCGCGTGATCATTGTCGATGAGCGCGGCGCTGAGGTGAATGGGGATCAGCTGATGGCCGTCGTCGGCCAAAGCTGGGCTCAGGACGGTCGTCTTGCCGCCGGTGGCGTGGTCGCCACCATCATGTCCAATCTCGGTCTTGAGCGCTATCTGCGCGAGAACAATCTGGGCCTGGCGCGCACGGCGGTTGGCGACCGTTACGTTGTCGAGCACATGCGCGAGCATGGCTATAATGTCGGCGGTGAGCAGTCTGGACATCTTGTGCTGTCGGACTTCTCAACGACGGGCGATGGGCTGATCGCTGCATTGCAGATTCTTGCGGTTGTCCAGAAAGAAGGCCGCCCTGTTTCCGAGGTTTGCTCGCGCTTTGAGCCTGTCCCGCAGGTGCTCGAGAATGTGCGCTTCGCCCGTGGCTCCACACCGCTTGAGTCGGCTGTGGTTCAGGAAGCGATTGCAGACGGCAAGTCGCGTTTGGGCGATAGCGGCCGTGTTGTCATCCGCCCGTCCGGCACCGAGCCGCTGATCCGGGTGATGGCCGAGGGCGATGATCAGAGCCTCGTGCGGGCCGTGGTCAACGATATCGTGTCGTCCCTAGACAGGATTGCCGCCTGACGTTTCACATGGGGTGGATACTTAAGAAACGCGGTAAAAAAGCGTGGTTAAGCCGGTTTTAACTTAAAGCCTTCATTCTTCCGATCAGTAGGCGGATTCATTCGCCCGCCCGATAGTAGATTGGAAGGACGATCCATGTCTCGAACCGCTCTCAACGTGACCATGGTTGCAGCCATTGCGGCCGCTGGCATGGCCGTTGCCCCCGCAGCCAACGCTGCTGACCTTATTCCACCGCCGCCGGTGATCCACGTGCCTGAAGAGCCGAAGCATGTCGGTCTCGGCTGGTATCTTCGTGGCGATCTGTCCGCCGGTATCAGCAAGATCGGCGATGTGAACTATGCCGGCGGCGTGCTTCCTAAAGCTCGCCTTACTGAGAGCTATGCCATTGGCGTGGGTGCTGGCGTCAAGTTTGGCGACTATTTCCGCGGTGACTTGACCATCAACCAGCGCATGGGCGCAAAATTCCACGGCGCGTCGTCAGGAACAATCGCCTGTGATGGCGTCTCTCCCGGCGCTTGTAGCTCCATGTCTGATCAGGAGCTCAACACCACTGAGCTCATGGCCAACGCCTATATCGACCTTGGCAAATTCAAGGGCGTGACGCCCTATATTGGCGGTGGTCTCGGCGTAGCCCGCACGGCCTTTGGCAACTACAATCTGATGCGCAACTGTACATCGGTCGTGGCTACCAACACCCATTGCCCTGGCTACACCGGGGTGGCAGCCAACAATCTAACAAGCACGCAGAGCTTTGCCGGCGCCAAGTCTTGGAACTTTGCCTGGAACGTGCAGGCAGGTGTGAACGTCGATCTGACCCACAACACCTCGCTTGATCTGGGTTACAAGTACACCCGCATCAACAATGTGAAGATGACCAACGATCCGAACCCTGCGGTCTTCCACAACACCAAGTCTCTGGGCTTCCACGACGCCCGCATCGGCCTGCGCTACCACTTCTAGCGTTCGCCAAACTGAAATTGTCCAAAGGGGCGGTGACGACAGTCATCGCCCCTTTGTCGTTGTGAAACCGGGTTTTCCCAATTGTCATTTGACTGGCTCGCCACCCTCCATTAATGCGGTCCGCGGGACACGGCCCCCCAACGGGTCGCGCCCATCTGTAAGGATGGAACAAAATGACAGATGCAACTGCCCGCCCGGACGTTCGTCCGGCGCGACTTGAATTCTCGTCCGGACCCTGCGCAAAGCGCCCCGGCTGGACGCCTTCCCAGCTCAATGATGCTCCACTCGGACGCTCGCACCGCGCCAAGATTGGCAAGGTCAAGCTCGCTGAAGCCATCGATAAAACGCGCTCTGTTTTGCGCGTGCCCGATGAGTACCGCATCGGTATCGTGCCCGCTTCAGACACCGGCGCCTATGAAATGGCCATGTGGAACCTGCTCGGCGCTCGTCCCGTGACTATGGTGGCCTGGGAGAGCTTTGGAGCAGGATGGGTGACGGATGCCGTCAAACAGCTCAAGCTAGAAGATTGTGAGACCATAACTGCTGACTATGGCGTTCTGCCGGACATGGCGGCCATCGACTGGGACCGGGACGTTGGCTTCACCTGGAATGGTACGACCTCTGGGGTGCGCATGCCGAACGGCGATGCGATCCCATCGGACCGCAAGGGCCTGACCCTTTGTGACGCGACCTCCGCAGCCTTTGCCCAGGACCTGCCATGGGACAAGCTCGATGTTGTGACCTTCTCCTGGCAAAAGGTGCTGGGCGGAGAGGCGGCTCACGGTGTGCTGATCCTGAGCCCCCGCGCCGTCGAGCGCCTTGAGACGTTCACCCCGGATCGCCCATTGCCGAAGATCTTTCGCCTCACCAAGGGCGGCAAGCTTATTGAAGGCATCTTCTCTGGTGCCACCATCAACACGCCCTCCATGCTGTGCGTGGAAGACTATCTCGACGCGCTCGACTGGGCGGCGGAGATCGGTGGTCTCGATGCCATGATCGCTCGGGCTGATGCCAATGCCGGCGCTCTTAACGATTGGGTTGATCGCACGGCGTGGATCGAGAATTTGGCCGTTGACGCCGATACCCGTTCCAACACATCTGTGTGCCTGACCATTGCAGACCCTGATGTCACAGCATTGTCGTCCGATGAGCAGGCTGCCTTTGCCAAGGCCATCGTGTCCGTCCTCGATGCCGAGGGTGTGGCCTATGATATCGGCGCCTACCGCGATGCCCCCACAGGGTTCCGCATTTGGTGTGGTGCGACCGTGGACACGGCCGATGTGGAAGCGCTGACTTTGTGGCTGGATTGGGCATTCGCCCAGCAGAAGGCCACGCTCAAGGCAGCGGCTTAGCCTCACAATCCTAAATCTCATCCTTGGGCCAGACCCGAGGACCATCTCATTGAGGTTCTGAGCCAGCCGGCCATGATCTTCGGGCAGGCCTGAGGATGACGAACCCAGGAGCGCCTCGCGCTCAAACAACCGACAGGAAAGCCCAATATGGCACCTCGCGTTCTCGTTTCAGACAAACTCTCCCCCACCGCCGTACAGATCTTCAAGGATCGCGGTGTGGACGTCGATTTTCAGCCTGACCTTGGAAAGGACAAGGCCAAGCTGAAGGAAGTCATCGGTCAGTATGATGGCATTGCCATCCGTTCCGCCACCAAGCTGACGGCGGATGTTCTGTCCGCCGCAGGCAATCTCAAAGTCATCGGTCGGGCCGGCATCGGCGTCGACAATGTCGATATTCCAGCAGCCTCGTCCAATGGCGTCATCGTGATGAATACGCCCTTTGGTAACTCGATCACCACAGCTGAGCATGCCATAGCCCTGATGTTTGCCGTGGCACGCCAGATCCCGCCTGCCGACAGCTCCACCCAGGCGGGCAAGTGGGAAAAGTCAAAGTTCATGGGCGTTGAGATCACGGGTAAGACCCTTGGCCTCATCGGTGCCGGCAATATCGGTTCCATCGTCGCGGCTCGCGCCCTGGGCCTGAAGATGAAGGTCGTCGCGTACGACCCGTTCCTCAGCCATGAGAGGGCGGTCGATCTGGGCATCGAGAAAGTGGAACTCGATCAGCTCCTCGCCCGGGCCGACTTCATCACTCTGCACGTCCCTATGACTGATATGACGAAGGGCATTATCTCGGCAGAAGCCATCGCCAAGATGAAAAAGGGCGTTCGCATTGTGAACTGCGCGCGGGGTGGTCTGGTGGATGAAGCGGCGCTGGCCGAGGCCATCAAGTCCGGTCATGTGGCGGGTGCCGCCTTTGACGTGTTTGAGATTGAGCCAGCGACTGACTCGCCTCTCTTCGGTCTGCCAAATGTTGTCTGCACGCCGCATCTGGGTGCTTCCACATCGGAAGCACAGGAAAACGTGGCGCTTCAGGTTGCTGAGCAGATTTCCGACTATCTGTTGGATGGAGCCGTCTCCAACGCGCTCAACATGCCTTCCATCACCGCGGAAGAGGCTCCGCGTCTTGTCCCATTCGTCAAACTGGCGGAGCTGCTCGGCGCCTTCACCGGACAGGTTACGGAAGGGGCGATCAAGGAGGTCGAAATTCTATTCGATGGCTCCGTATCGGAGATGAACACCCGTGCCCTCATGAGCGCGGCCCAGGCTGGCATTATGCGCCCGCTCGTCGGCGACAGCGTGAATATGGTCTCCGCGCCCATGAAGATGAAGGATAAGGGCATCAAGGTCTCGGAAGTGAAGCGTGACAAGACCGGTATCTATGATGGCTACATCAAGATCACCGTGCGCACTGAAGCGCAGGAGCGCTCCGTGGCCGGCACCGTTTTTGCCGATGGCAAGCCGCGCTTCATCCAGATCAAGGGTATCAACCTTGATGCTGAGATCGGTGAGCACATGCTCTACACGACCAACAAGGACGCCCCTGGCATCATTGGCCTTCTGGGCAAGCACTTCGGTGACGCCGGCGTAAACATTGCGAACTTCCATCTGGGCCGTAACGCCCCGGGCGGTGACGCGATTGCACTTCTCTATCTCGACGCACCGATCCCCGCATCCCTGTGGGCTGTTGTGAAGGGGGAAGACGCCATCATTCAGGCCAAGCCGCTGAAGTTCGCCATCTAAGGGAACGTTCTCGATGCTTCGACGTTTTGACAGTGTGCCAAGAGCATTCGCTCTTGGCCTGTATTTCTGCGTCGAAAGGAGCACAAAATGCCCGAGAATTTTGCCCACGGTCTCAACGACAACACCCGGAACGAGGTTGTGGAACTGTTGAACGCGCGGCTGGTCGACGCAATCGACCTGCGCATGGCGGTTAAGCAGGCCCACTGGAATCTGAAAGGTACTGGTTTCATTGGCGTCCATGAATTGCCGGACGATGTGGCCGATCGCCTTGCCGAAGGCATCGACACCATGGCGGAGCGGGCAGTCATCCTGGGCGGTATCGCTCGCGGTACGCTGCAGGATGCCGCCGAGAACACATCGCTTGATGCCTATCCTGCCGAGACCATCGACCTGCAGGACCATGTCGACGCTTTGGTCGAGCGGTTCAAAGCCTTCGGTGCAAAAGTGCGCAAGGCTGCCGAAGCTGCCGAGGAAGCTGGCGATGGTGATACCGAGGATCTGTTCGTTGAGATCAGCCGCACCACCGACAAGGATGCGTGGTTCATCGGCGCTAATGGCCGCGAACGCGCGGCCTAAAGTGTTGCAATGACCATTTGAAAGGGGCACCCTGTGCGCCCCTTTTTGCATCTGCTACTTGCGCTGAGCCAGGCTCACACCGCCGATCACCAAGATCATCGCGACGCCGTGGTAAAGCCGGAGCTGCTCGCCGATCAACAGGACGGCGAGGAGGGCCGTGAAAAGCGGCACGAGGTTGATGAACAGCCCGGCACGGTTTGGCCCCACAACTTCAACGCCGCGAATGTAAAAGCCCTGCGCCAGGATGGACGGCATTATGGCGGCGTAGGCCACCAAAAGCCAGGCGATGCCTGTACCCGGCCAGACGTTTGCGCCGCGAGCTCCTTCTTCAATCACCAGCAGAACGCTGGCGATGGCTGCGCCCGCAATCGCAAGCGTCAGGAAGGTTTGCCAGGCCAGTGCAGGCTTGTACTTCAGGCCAAGCGTGTAGGCCGCATAGGTGAAGGCGGCTCCCACCATAAAGAGTTCCCCAAGACCCAGCGCCGTGTTGAGCAGGGAGAGCGGATCGCCCCGGGTGACAACAACGGCGACACCCACTAGCGAAATGGAGAAGCCGACAACCTCCACCCAACGAACCCGCTGGCGGAAGATGATGAAGTTCAGAATGAAGATCAGTAGAGGAATGCCGGACTGAAGGATGGCTGCGTTGGTGGCCGGCATGTGCACGAGGCCGGAATACAAAAAGAAATTGAACCCGGCATAGCCCACCGCGCCGAGCGCGAGCGGTATCCAGCCGACCTTGCGGATCATCGGCCACTCGACCTTCAGGTGCTGACGAAACAGTGTCGCGCAGATCAGTGTGGCAATGCCCCAGCGGCCCAGCGTCAGCACGGCGGGCGACACCTCACCGGGCGCTGCGCGGCCAACCACGGCGTTGCCACCCCAGAACAGCGCGGTCAGCGTCAACAGCAAATAGGGCTGGTTGTAGAGCCAACTGCCCAGGGTCCGGCGATCATTGGTGGTGTCTGTCATCGACCCGCACTAGCCTGCGCTGCATCTGTTTGCACCATCTTTCCGCCGTGATGCCCGGCAAAACCATCCATGCGGCCCGCCTTTCGGAGATCTCCACCCTATGAGTGCTTCTTTCACCCCAACCAAACCACTTCTCATCCAGCTTCTCGCAGCACTTTCAGTGACAACCATGCTGGTCGGCCCATCCGGAGCTGCCGCGTTTGATGTGGATGGCGCAGTGATTTCGGCAACGGTGTATCCAAGTGCGGCGAGCGTCACGCGGCAGATTGGGTTTGATATCCCGGCCGGCAGCCTTGAGCTGGTGCTCGAACTGAAGGATGCCAACCTCGACCCCAATTCTGTGCGCGTCACCGGTGCTGCCGATGAGCCAATCACGCTGTTGGGCGTCGATACGAGGAACGTCCAGACATTGGCGGACACCGGTGATCGCCGGCGTGAACTGGAGACTTTGATCGAGGCGCGCGAGACGGACCTCGCGGCCCTTGGCCAGCGACGCACAGTTGCTGAAGCCCAAGCCAGGCTGGTGAACAAGCTTGTCGATGGCATCCCTGACGCGTTGGCCGGGGAGGAAGGCGGCACGCTTCCATCTGCAGAGCAGCTTCTTTCGGCACTGGAGACGATTGGCACCGCCCAGTCGCGGGTTGTGGATGCTCGCTTGGAGCTCGATGCACAAGAGAAAACCATACGAGATGAACTCGACGCCCTGCGGCTCGAGCTCTCATCCCTGCCCAGCCGCCGGAACGTGCTGCAGGCCGTCATTCGGGTTGATGCAGCCACCGATGCCGCGGGGCAGCTCGAACTGAGCTATCTGACTCAGGCTTTGGGCTGGCAGCCGCGCTATGATCTTGCTCTGTCAACCGGCGGAGACGCGCCGAACCTGTCCATTCGCAGCCAGGCATCGATTGTTCAGCGCACGGGTGAAGACTGGAGCGATGTCACCGTTGCACTGTCCACGGCACGGCCCAGCGGTGCCACTGAAGCAGGTGTTCTGCCTTCAGAGCAAGTGAGTTTTCTGCCTGAGCGGCCTGCACCAGTGCCAACGATGAAACGCAGCAATGACACGCAATTGCAGTTGGAAGGCATGGTCCAGGGCGGTCTGGCCGAGCCGGTTGTGATGGCCGAGCAGGCTGCCCAGGTCGACTTTGGCGGCTACCGCGCGACATTCACACTGCCGGGCAAAACAAACCTTCCATCGGGCGATGGGGCACGGACGGTTCTCATCAGTGCTGTTGATATGGCGGTTGAGCTCGAGACTCGCGCCACACCACTCCTGACCACAGA
This sequence comes from Pseudomonadota bacterium, assembly GCA_039816825.1. Lineage (GTDB taxonomy): Bacteria > Pseudomonadota > Alphaproteobacteria > Rhizobiales > Rhizobiaceae > JBCBXA01. The sequence continues at coordinate 115,806 of JBCBXA010000001.1, forward strand.
GGCTTTTTTGCATGCGATGGGCGAAGTCCCCGAGGGCATCACCGTTCTGCCGGGAGAGGCATCTCTTTCTCGGGACGGCGATCTGGTGGGAAGGACGTTCCTGCCCCGCCTGTCGGCAGGAGCGCCGTTCGACATCGGTTTTGGTGCCGATGACAGTGTGGTGGTGGAGCGGCTGGTGGCGGATCGATCCACCGGCGAAACCGGCATTATCACTTCATCCAACCGGGACCGCACGGCGGTGACCATTTCGGTTCAGAACTTTGGCGATCAGTACAGGGCTATCCGTCTTTTGGACCGTGTGCCGTTCGCTGAGGCTGAGGACATTGAGATCGAGACGTCATTCCCCAATGGAAACGCCCCCAGCCAGGTGGATGTTGATGGGCGGCGCGGCGTATTGAGCTGGAGCTTTGACCTCGCTCCCGGCGCCAGCCGCACCGTTGAGGCTCGCCACACCATCACTTGGCCCGGGGACAAAGAGATCATGCGCAACGCCAACTGGCCGGTTCGGCCCGGGCGGTAGGGCAGGCTCTCCATTCCTTGCGTTTGATAGCTCTTCTTCCCCCTCGCATCCCGCGCGTCGGTGTGCTTAACGTGCGCCGGTTTGATGCGCCTTACGATGTTGGGGGGATTTCCCATGGCGAATGTGGTGGTTGTCGGCTCCCAATGGGGCGATGAGGGCAAGGGCAAGATTGTCGACTGGCTGTCGGAACGGGCCGATGTGGTGGTGCGTTTTCAAGGCGGTCACAATGCAGGCCACACGCTCGTCATTGACGGCACGTCGTACAAGTTGAGCCTTCTGCCGTCGGGCGTGGTGCGCAAAGGCAAGCTCGCCGTCATCGGAAATGGCGTTGTCATCGATCCCCATGCTCTGGTTGAAGAGATCGACAAGCTGTCGGCCCAAGGTGTCGAGATTTCCCCCGAAAACTTGCGGATTGCCGACAACGCAACGCTGATCCTGTCGCTGCACCGCGAGCTCGATGCCATTCGCGAGAATGCCGCCGCCTCAGGCACCAAGATCGGTACGACTCGGCGTGGCATTGGGCCGGCCTATGAAGACAAGGTGGGCCGCCGCGCGATCCGCGTCCTTGACTTGGAAAACCCGGAAACGCTGGTCGCCAAGATCGACCGGCTGCTGGCGCACCACAATCCGCTGCGCAAAGGGCTCGGGTTCGAGCCGATTGAGACAAAAGCACTGCTCAATGAGCTGATGGCTGTTGCGGAGCGTCTTCTACCCTACCGCGAAGCTGTTTGGCGTCTATTGGACAGTAAACGCCGTGCGGGTAAGCGGATCCTTTTTGAAGGCGCGCAGGGCACTTTGCTCGACATTGACCACGGAACTTATCCCTTTGTGACCTCGTCCAATACGTGTGCCGGGCAGGCAGCCGCCGGCTCGGGGGTTGGTCCCGGAGCCATCGACTATGTGCTTGGCATCACCAAGGCCTACACGACACGGGTTGGAGAGGGACCGTTTCCGACCGAACTTGATGATGAGGTGGGCCAGCATCTTGGTGAGCGTGGGCACGAGTTTGGAACCGTCACCGGGCGCAAGCGCCGGTGTGGTTGGTTCGATGCCGTGGCCGTCCGTCAAGCAGTGGCGACCAATGGATTGCACGGGATCGCGCTGACCAAACTCGACGTGCTCGACGGGATGGACGAGATCAAAATCTGCATCGGCTACAAGCTCGACGGCGAAGTCTTGGACTACCTGCCGGCCAGTCAGGGCCGCCAGGCGCGGATCGAGCCGATCTACGAAACACTGACCGGCTGGAAAGATTCCACCGAAGGTGCCCGCACATGGGCCGATCTGCCCGCAGAGGCCGTGAAATATGTGCGCCATGTGGAAGAACTGATCGGCGCGCCGGTGGCTATGTTGTCGACAAGCCCGGAGCGCGACGACACGATACTTGTTCAGGACCCTTTTCAGGACTAGCTTTCGGAACGTCACAATTTGCGACTGTTTCAGCCTGACATTGTCCGCAAATTTGTTGAATGCAGCTTGAGAGGTCGGTGCACACGACGCCGAAAGTACAGAGTTTCCTATGCCCGACTACCACGCCGTACTGAAGAAGACCCTCGCTGGCTTGCCCAACAACTCCCCTGAGTTGCGTGAAAAAGTCTATGACAAGGCGCGCCAGACCATCCGGCGGCAGTTGGATGCCGTGCAACCGGCGCTGTCGGCTGAGCGCATCGAGGCAGAAGTCGCTAATCTGGAATCTGCAATCGTCGAGGTTGAGGCGGAGCAGGCGCCTCCGGAGCCGGTTCTTCCCGCAGAAGACGATATTCTCGGGGATCTGGAAGCGGAATTGGGCCTCGGTTCGTCCCCCGCTGCGCCACCTGCTGTGGGGGCATCGGTGCAGCAACCACCGGCACCAGCCGCGTCCGCTGCACCGCCATTGACGGCATCGGCGGGGGCAAGCCCCGGCGCGTTCCCTCCAGTCTCTCAAGGCTCACCAGTTTCGCAGGGCTCACAAGTCCCCCAAGGCGCCGCACCTGCCGGCCAGCCGGTATCGCCCCAGCAGCCAGCCATGCCCGATGCATCCGCGTCTCCTGTCACGGCCACGCGCGAGCCCAGCCTGCGAGCGCGGCAGGAGCCTGAAAAACGAAGCCGCAAGGGCGTGATCTTTGTGGTTGTCCTGCTGCTGCTTCTGCTGGGTGGTGCTTTTGCCGCAACTCAGATGCCGGGCGGTATCAATGGCCTCGCGCAGCGGCTCTCGCCCGGAATTGAAATTCCGTTCCTGGGCATCCAGCCAGATCAGGCGCCGGTAGACGAGGACAATACCCCTCAAACAGATGTCCCGGACAGTGCTGCTGAGGACACCACAACGGCTCCAGCCGATGATGAGACCAAGTTCAACGAAACGGCTCCAGCCGATGATGAGACCAAGTTCAACGAGCGGCTGGGGTCTGACGGCTCAACAACCGTTCCAGAGCCCGAAACTGTGGAAGAAACGCCGCAACCAGAAACCATCGTTCCTGATCCGGCTGACCCGACCATTGAAGGGCCATCGGAAGGCCTCGAACTCGGAGTGGAGGAAGATACGCCACCTCAGCCGGGCCAAGTTGTGGTCGATGAGAACGGCGTTGAATTTACCGTGCCGGGTGCCAGCACTGACGAAGCCGCCGCTCCCGCCCAGGACAGCAGTACCGAACAGACCGCGCCTTCAGCCGCCACGGTGGCCCAGCGCGCGTTCTTCTATGTCGAAAATGGTGGCGCTGAGGGCACCACCCGTATTCCGGGCAATGTGATCTGGAGCAATGGTGAGCGCGACAGCCTGCCCACCATCGAAGCTGACGTCAGTGTCGATGAATTGGGCGTGGGCATGAAAATGGTCATCCGCCGCAATCTCGACGAAACCCTGTCAGCCAGTCATGTCATCGACATCCTGTTCGATCTGCCGGACGGCTTTAGCGGCAATGGCATCGATGCCGTGCGCCAGGTTGTTTTCAAGCAAACCGAGGAAGAGCAGGGGAACGCCCTTATTGCGGAGCCTGCGAAGATTTCCGACACCTTCTTCCTGGTGGCCCTCTACGATTTGCCTGAGGCCGAAGCGGCCAACGTCCAGATCATGCGGGAACGTCCTTGGATCGACCTGCCGATTGCATACACCACGGGTCGCAGGGCCCTTTTGACGCTCGAGAAGGGCGCAGCCGGTTCTGATGTGTTCCGAACCGCTTTTGACGCCTGGGCTCTGTCAGACGCTCAGTAGAGCGCATCCTCATCATCCGATTTAACGCGCCATTAACCATGCACTGGGCAAAAATTGCCCAGTCCTGCCGCGATTCCCGCGGCACTTTGCGCGTGGTCCTGGCAGTGGTCGATAGATGAGCGATATCACGGCAAGCGGCGCTGATTTGCCAGCTGCTCCGGCTGCCAATGCGGCGCCGACAGCAATGCCGCGACTGGGCGGTGCTGGAAAGCTGGGCGATTGGCTAGACTATGCGCGCCGTGCAGACATTCTTCTCGCCGTGGGTGTGATGACCATTCTGGTCATTCTCATCATGCCGTTGCCGGCCATGCTGCTGGATGTCTTTCTGGCCATCTCGATTATCCTGTCGGTTATGGTGCTGATGACGGCGCTCTTCATTCAGGGGCCGCTGGAGTTCTCCGCCTTTCCGACCGTTCTGCTGATCGCCACCATGTTGAGGCTCTCGCTCAATCTGGCCTCGACCCGGCTGATCCTCTCGGAAGGCCATAACGGCACATCAGCCGCAGGCAATGTGATCGAGGCCTTTGGCAATTTTGTCATGCGGGGCAACTTCGTCATCGGGATCATCGTTTTTGCGATCCTGGTCATTGTGAACTTTGTTGTGATCACAAAGGGCTCCGGCCGTATCGCTGAGGTTGCGGCCCGCTTTACGCTGGATGCCATGCCCGGCAAGCAAATGGCCATCGACGCCGATCTATCGGCTGGCCTGATCAGCGATGATGAGGCCAAGGGCCGCCGCAAGAAACTCGAAGACGAGAGTTCCTTTTTCGGAGCCATGGACGGTGCTTCGAAATTTGTGCGCGGCGATGCGATTGCCGGCATTCTGATCACCTTCATCAACGTGATCGGCGGCATCATCATTGGCGTTGGCCAAATGGGCATGAGCTTCTCGGACGCGGCTTCCAACTACACATTGCTGACGGTGGGCGACGGGCTCGTTAGCCAGATACCGGCGCTGGTCGTGTCCACGGCCGCCGGCCTTCTGGTGTCGAAGGCCGGCGTGACGGGAGCCGCTGACAAGGCGCTTGTGGCCCAGCTCTCGGGCTATCCCAAAGCGCTTGGGCTTTCTGCGGCTGTGATGGTGATTATGGCCATGCTGCCGGGCATGCCGACCCTGGTTTTCCTCGCCCTTGGGGCAGTGGCGGGCTATTTCGCCTGGACGCTCACGCGCAGCCAGGAGAAGGCGAAGATCGAAGCCCAGGCGGCCAGCGTCGCGGAAGCTGCTGCGGCGGGCGCCGATGAGGCCGAAGAACCCATTGAGCAGGCGCTGAAGATCGACGAATTGCGATTGGAGCTTGGCTTTGCCCTGGTCCAGCTCATCAATGAGAACGAGCATGACAACGAGGCCATCGGCAATCTGCTGACCGACCAGATCAAGGCGTTGCGCCGCCAGTTGGCCACCGAAATGGGCTTCCTTATGCCATCGGTGCGACTGCAGGATAATATTCAGCTCTCTGGCAATGATTACGTGATCCGCGTGAAAGAGGTCGAGGCCGGGCGGGGCACCGTCTATCCGCGTCAGTTCATGGTGATGGATCCGAGTGGCGGCAACATCTCCATGCCGGGCCAGGCAACGGTTGAGCCCACATTTGGCCTGCCTGTGAAGTGGGTGGATGGCAAGTATCGCAGCCAGGCTGAGGACTCCGGCTATACGGTCGTTGATCCGGCCACCGTGATCTCCACCCATCTGACCGAGACCATCAAGAACAACATCGCCGACCTGTTGTCCTATGCACATGTTCAGAAACTGCTGAAGGAACTGCCCGCTGACCATCAGAAGCTGGTGGAAGATCTGGTGCCGACACAAATCACTGTGTCCGGCATTCAGCGTGTCCTCCAGATTCTCCTGACCGAGCGCATTTCCATCCGCGATCTGTCGACCATTCTCGAGGGAATCGCTGAAGCCTCATCATTTGCCCGCACGCCGTCGGCCATCGCCGAGCATGTTCGGTCGCGTCTGGGCCGCCAGATCTGCGCATCTCACATGGCACCCGGTGGATATCTGCCGGTGCTCAACCTGACCGGGGCCTGGGAAGTTGCTTTCGCCGAGAGCCTGATTGGAGAAGGCGACGACAGACAACTCGCCATGGCGCCATCCAAGCTGCAGGAGTTCGTCCCGGCGGTGACGCAGGGTTTTGAAGATGCTGCGGCCATCGGTGAAGTTCCCGTTGTGCTGACAAGCCCCATGATACGCCCCTATGTCCGGTCCATCGTCGAGCGTTTTCGGACGCACACAGTGGTGATGAGCCAGGCTGAGATCCATCCGTCCATCAAGCTGAAGACGGTCGGTACGATCTAGGTTCCTGACCCTGGGGTCTTGTCTGCCGGACGATTTGCCCGTCCGCGCGCCGTTCAGGTTTCTGTCTTACTGATCTGTAAGTTTGAGTTGAGAGCCCTGCAAAACTCGGTCTCCATCTTGGTTTCATCGGAGGACACAAGATCCTCTGGAACCAACAATGGAGAACAGACATGAAGAAGAACATCATCATTGGCGGCGTCATTGCAGGCTTTCTGGCAACCGCCGGCGCGGTCGCCGCCCAGTCCACGGCCCCGGGCGAGCCGCCTGCCCTGACGACGACCCAAGCCATTGAGATCGCCCTCGCCGAAGTTCCCGGCACCGTTCAGGAAACCGAGCTGGACCGTGAAGACGGCGTGCAGGTCTACGAGATCGAGATCCTGAACGGTGAAGGCCAGGAGATGGAGGTGCTCGTTTCCGCTGACACCGGCGAAGTTCTCGAGGTGGAACTGGACGAGAAGGATTGCAAGAAAGGCCGCGATGCATAAGCCTTCCAGGCAGTATGCAGGCAGCACCAAAGGGCCGCCCTTCAGCACTTTCTGCCAAGTTCGGAGACACAATGCGTATTCTGCTGTTGGAAGATGATGATCAGTTGGGGCCATGGGTTTCCGGCGGGCTGCGCGAGGAAGGGCATGTCGTCGATCACTTTGCCGACGGCAAAGATGCTCTGATGGCTGCGATGGGACAGGACTATGATCTCTTCATCCTCGACAGGATGGTGCCTGGCCTCGATGGTCTTTCGGTTCTCAAGACCTTGCGAGCGTCCAAGAACGCAACGCCCGCCCTGTTCCTTACGGCTTTGGGTGAGGTGGATTCTCGGGTGGAAGGGTTTGAGGCCGGTGGCGATGACTATCTGACCAAGCCGTTTGCCTTTGCTGAACTGTCCGCGCGGGTGAATGCGCTGGGGCGCCGCCTTGAAAGCGGGGCCGGTTCTGCCGCCGAGCCGACCGTTCTGCGTTATGCTGACCTGAAGCTCGACTTGCTGGCCCGCACCTGTGAGCGCCAGGGGCAGGCTATCGATCTCATGGCCAAGGAGTTCACGCTGCTTGAGTATTTCATGCGGAGACCTGGCCGACTGATCACGCGCACCATGCTGCTGGAACAGGTCTGGGACATGAGCTTTGACCCGACAACGAGTGTTGTCGAAACCCACATCAGCCGGTTGCGGGCCAAGATCGACAAGCCTTTTGACGAGGCTTTGATCCGCACCCGCCGGGGCGAAGGCTATGTCCTGGGTAAGTAGCGCGCTCCAATCGTTGACCTGGCTGCGGCGCTCTTCGACGCTGCGCCTCTCCCTCTTGCTGTCGACCATATTTGTGGTCGCGATGGCACTGGCAATTTTCGTCGCCTTGAAGCTGGGTGAGCGCGCGCTCGAGCTGCGCATTGACGGAGCCATGCAAACATTGGCAGCCAATATCGTCTGGACCGGCAGCAATGATGACCGCTTCTCGGTGCTGCTTCGATCCCCCGATGATCTGCACGATCTGCCATCGCCGTTCCGCAGGGCGGCGCGCCGTGACTCAGGAACAATCGAATTGGGCCGCAGCTTTCGTGGCGCCGAGACGTGGCGCTTTCTCGTGTCCAATGACAGTCAGGGCAACCCGCTGTTTCTGGCCACCCCGCTGGATGATGGTGAAGAGGCTCTGGAACTGCTGGCAGGCATATTGTGGGTCACTGTTCTTGCGGTGGCGGCGGTGACGCTCCTGATCGGTTTTGGCGCAGGTCTGTTTGCCAAACGCCGCGTGACGTTGATTGACGGCACTTTGAAACGATTGGGGGCTGGCGAACTCAGTGCAAGAACCGGTCAGGAACGAGCGCGCGATGATCTTGATGACATTGCCCGACAGCTGGATGTCACGGCGGGCGAACTGGAACGGCTTGTCACGCAGACCAAGCATCTGAGTGCCAACATGGCGCACGATATGCGCACGCCGCTGGCGCGCCTGCGGTCGCGCCTTGAGCTGCTGCCGGAAGGGGAAGGGCGCAGCGCGGCGCTGGAAGAGGCGACCCGTCTTTCGGATATTTTTGACACGATCATGCGCGTGGCCCGGATTGAAGCGGGACAGGGGACGGAGCAGTTCGCCTCGGTCGAACTGGGGCCTCTGGTCGAGGAAATTGCCGAGATATTTGGTCCGGTGGTGGAGGATGCCGATAAGTCTCTGACCACCGAGATCACCGCTCCCGGTGCGGTCCAGGGGGATCGACAGATGCTGATCCAGGCGGTCGCCAACCTCATTCAGAACGCGCTAATTCATGGTGGAGACCAGATCGTTCTGTTTGCCAGGGGTCGGTCGCTCGGCGTGCTGGATGATGGGCCCGGGGTCGAGCCGACGGAGCGTCAGGAGGTTTTGAAGCCGATGGTGCGCCTCGATGCAGCACGCAACACCGAAGGCAGTGGTCTTGGTCTGGCTCTGGTGCGGGCGGTGGCGGACCGGCACAGCGCTGACCTCAAACTGTCGGAGGCTGACCGTCCGTTTCCAGCTGGTCAGCCCGGTCTCTGCGTCACGCTCAAGTTTGCATAAATGTAAACTTGGTGTCAGGGCCGCCTGATCTCGTAGCTCCATACAGGTTTCATCGAAACAAGATGAAACTGGAGACTACGAAATGAAAAGCCTTCTCAACAAAATCGCATCCACCGCATCGATTGTTGTGCTGTTCTGTGTGGGAGCAGCCATGGCCGGTTTGGGCATCTACGTCGTTGCGGTTCTTGCGGCCTTTGCACTGGCACTTGGCCTTCTCAGCCTGCTGGCCGCGCCCTTCATCCGGCTGGCCACGTCGAAGGCGGCGGCCCACGATCGTGCCCGCGGCGAGCAAACTACGGAACCATGGACAGCGGCATGAAAACCGTCGCCAAAAGCCATGGCTTCGTGACCCGGACTATTCACTGGCTGTCGGCGGCGCTGGTCGTCTACGGCTATGTGAAGGGTCTCGACAACGTTTCGCAACTCAACGATCCCGCTCTGCTGCGCTTTGAAGTGCTGTTTGCCCTGGTCCTGGGGGCGGTCTTTGCCCTCCGCTGGGTCTGGACCAACTGCTTCGCCGGCGCGACACGCTTGCCGCAGGATGCTCCCAGATGGGAGCAGGTAGCGTCGCGGCTGGTGCATTCGGGACTCTATATTGCGGTCTTTGCTATTGTGCTGTCGGGCCTTGGCATCGCACTTGGTTTCTCGGTGCCCGTCCTGGGCGGCCTTTTTCTCAGCGCCATGCTTGCGTTCCATGAGGCGTCGCTTGTGGCTCTGCCGGTGCTTCTGGTTCTGCACATTGCCGGCGCTGTCTGGCACAAGCTGGTGCGCCGCGATGGTGTCATGGAGAGCATGACGGGCCGACTGCCACCGGCTTTCGCAAGATCGGCGGAAGTTTGAGACAGTCTTCAACGCGATTGGCCTGCCGGTGTGCTCCCTACCGGTGGGCCGTCATCGCTTGCCAGTCAAAAGAGATGCGACAGCCGCCAGTAGAGTGGCTGCCGCAAAGAACCAAACGCCGGGTTGCGTGATCGCTGTGGCCAGCCCAGATGTTTTCGCCGCGAAAATGACAATCGCCACCAACAACACGTCGAGCAGAGACCATTTGGAGAGCGCGCTCAGCACGCGCGTGACCTTTCCCGAGCTGCCAAGCGCTGATGCCGTCACGGCGAGAATTTTGGCGAGCGGGAAGGCCACCGAGAACAGCGCCACAACCAAGGCCAGCGGCGCGGAGCCATCACTCCAAAGACCGGTGATGATCTGCAGCAGAGATGGGGTGTCGGTCAGGAAATAGAGCCGCTTGAGCTCCACAAGCGGCAGTACAAGGCCCAGCCCCAGACTAAAGGCGGAGCCGACGAGGCAAAGGGCGAGCGCGAGTTTCATGGCTGTGCCATGCCACTCCGCCCAGCCCTCAGCAAGGGCGGCGTGTCAGCCTTCCTTGGTGTGATCCTGCGCAAGCATCAATGCGTTGCCGTCCGGGTCGTAAAAGGTGCACGTGCTGACCATGCCTTCGACGACTTCAGTTTCGCCATCGAACTTCACGCCTTCTGCTTCGAGGCTGGCCCGCGCCTTGGTAATGTCGCTTACACCGAACACCGGAACCGCATTGCCAGGCGAAGGGCTGGTCTGCTCGGACATGCCGAGCGTCACACCTTCCGTCATGGTGCTCATCTCCGACCAACCGACTTCGTCGGCATGGTAGAGTGGCTGAAAGCCGAGCATCTGCTCAAACCATTTTGCGCTGGCATGGCGGTCGCTCACTGAGATGGCGAGTGTAATTGTGTTGTCCAGGCTGACGATGGCCATAGCTTTCTCCAAAAAATTTAGTTACTATACATTATGGACATATTGTCGCTTGTCAATCTCACCTCGAGAGCTTGGAGCCTGCCGGTGCTGGCAAGCATGGGCGAGGGTGTGGCGGGCCGCCAGGCGCCCTTGATCCACGCAACGGGTGCTGGCCGAACAGCCTTTCGGCAAACGCTCGACCATCTGATCGAACTGGGGCTTGTCGAGCGCAATCCGGGTCACGGGCACCCGCTGCGTCCGGAATTTCGCTTGACCGAGGAGGGCCAAGCGGCCGCCCAAATGGCCCTCCGCGTGCGGGCCATTTTGCAAGATGATGCGGGTTGGGACCTGGCTCGCAAGGCTTGGACCTTGCCCGTTTTGCGCGCCACGCTTGAGCCGGCGCGCTTCACAGACATTCGGCGTCAACTCGTTCCGATCACCGATCGGGCACTCAGCCAGTCTCTGGTCCGGCTTGAGGCAAGCAACTGGATGCTGCGCGACGTTGATGTGCAAGCCCGCCCGGCGAGAGCGCTTTACGAAGCAACGGGGCAGGGGCGGACAATCAGTGAACTGCTGGCGGCTTGAGCCGTTTAGTGTTCGCGCAAAGCCTCAATCAATTCCGATTTGGTCATGCCAGACCGACCCTTGATATCGAGTTCCTGGCCGCGCTTGTACAATTCATCTTTGCTGCGATCTTCGTAGTTGGACGGCTGGTCACCGGCGGCACGGGCATTGGCGATGCGGGCGGCCTTCTCTTTCGACGCTCCCTGATCGCGAAGTGCCTCATATGTCTCTTCGTCCTTTATGGACGGGCGTGAGTTAGCCATTGGCCTGTGCCTCCTTTCGGTCTGTCCGAGATGTCGAGCGGTGGAACAGATTGGGCAACGCTTTCAATTGCAGCACGCCGTAGCGGCTTGCGACCCAAATGTTGGCCGTTGCCCCAAAGAAGTTGGCAGCGATCGCTGCAATCAAGACGCCCGAGTAACCGAGTGCGCTTTGTAACAACCAAGCCAGTGGAACGTAGACTGCGAAGACGCGAGCCAGGCCGACGCCAAACGATGGGATGGGTCTGCCGCGTGCATTCATGGATGAGTTGATGCAAATCAGGATGCCGTAGCCGAGAAAACTCCAGGACACCCAACGCATATATTGCGCCGCCGCCGCGATGACCTGCTCTTTGTCTGAGAAAAAGCCGGCGATCCACTCAGCGGAAAATAAAAGGAATGTCGCTACCACGAGGCCGTAGCCAATGCAGAAGGCAGAACTTTCCACAACCGACCTGCTGACGCGCTCTTTCTCGCCAGCACCCCAGTTTTGCCCCACGACAGCGGAGATTGAGCCTGACAGCGCTAGAAGCGGCACGATGGCCAAGGACTGAATGCGGCTGGCGGCGCCGAACCCGGCGACTAGGTCTTCACCCAGTGATGCCACGAAGCCTGTGATGATAGCGCGGCCCAGCGGATTGACCGCGTTGGACATGGCGGCGATGGCGCCAACATTTGCCAGATCCTTGCCTGACCGCCACCAGCTACCCGTGACGAAGCAACCAAGCGTGAAGATCCGCTTCCAGAAGATGATCACGCCCACGAAGGCAAGCACGGCTAACGATCTTGCGATCAGCGTCGACCAAGCCGCGCCTGCCATGTCCAGGGCCGGGACTGGTCCCCATCCGAAAATAAGCAGCGGATTGAGCGCGATGTTCATGACGGCGCTCAGAACCATCAGCGAAGCGGGGATAAATGTGCTCCCGCGCGCTCGCATGCAAGCATTCAACACCATCATCAAAATGAGCGGTGGAAAGCTCGCAAGCCAGATCGGTACGTACATGTTGATCAGTTCCAGCACCTCTCCCTCTGCATTCATCAGAGAGAAGATGACCGGATAGGCGAGGTACATGAGCCCCGTGAACAGAAGTGCGCAACCGAAGGCTATGCCGACGGAGTGGGCCGAAAGCACTTTATCATCACCGGACTTCGAACCGATCGCCTGGCTGACAAGCGCGTTCGCCCCTGCGCTCAAGCCTATGCCCAGCGATGATAGAACAATGGAAACGGGGTATACGACGGATATCGCCGCTAGATGAGTGGAACTGACCAATCCAAGAAAATAGCTATCGGCTATAGCGATGGACATGACTGAGAGCACGCCGACCACCATGGGGCTGGTCAGCATCATCAAATGCTTTGCGATGGAACCCTTAGTCAGGTCGCGGTCGGCCAAAGGATCAATTGTCCTTCAGCGGGTCGTGCCCCCAATTCATCAAGGTGTAGCGCCAGGCGGATGTTTCCACATTGTCATCCGGGCCGCCTTGGCTCAGATGCCGCTTTATGTAGCCGACCGCGGTTGCCATGTGGTCCCACTGGTCGTCGGTCAGGTCGGCTTTGTTGGTTCGCTTGATTTTGACGATGCGCTTGCCCGATTTGTGGCCTTTGCTTTCCCCATCGCCGGAATCCGCGCCAACAGATTGGCTCTCGTCGGTTTCCAGCCAATCCGCTAGCTCTTGAGGGGGCATGTTGACGAGATCGCCCCACTCTTCCCAGATTTCGTCGTGGCTCTTTGAACTGGACATGATTTCGCTCCGGACTGACTGGGGTCTCTAGTCGGGAACGGTTGCTCCGGAGTTCGGTTCCTTCATCATGTGGTAGATGTGTGGGCGAAGGGATTGTTTACCGTGGGAAACTGGCCAACAGCTCGCCCGATGGAGTCCAAATGGGGCGGTTCCGCGAAACGCTTGAGACCGGCCAAGTCCTTCTGGTGCAGCTTTCTCGTCCAGTTGGTCAGACCGGCAAACTTCCAAATAGCGTTGAACGGCCGTGGCAGCAGGTTGACGAAATGAGCATCCACCCGGGTCGCGTTTTCAGCAATCTCATGAAGTTCGAAGGTAAGCTCTGGCTTATGGGGCGGGCCGGGCCCAACCAAGGTTAAACGGATCAATTGATTATCCTTGAGCTCCACCACCTCCTGGTGCCCCACCCTTTTGCCTTTTGTGAAGAAAGCGGTCTTTGCACCGACGACGCCGTCGGTGCCCTCTACGGCGCAGGTCGATTTGGTTTCGGCGGGCCAAGCAGACCAGCGCATCAGACGTTCCTGCATGCGGATGTCGTCATAGACCTGCTCAACCGGGGCGGCTATCTCGACGGACTCGGTGTATTCCACCCGTGTCGGCGCAAGCGCCGAAAGGCAGGCAACCAGTGCCACCAGAATTAGAATTGCGTATACGGCGTACTCCATGGAACGCTTCCTTCAACCATGTTATCTTGATAATCAAGATAATGTAGATAGCTTGATAGTCAAGATAAATGGGTAGAATCGAGTGTCGTTAGAGCAACTTATTTCTGCGGGCAGGGCCGTTCACAGTGCTTTGGATGCTCTCGATGCACACATGGCGGCGCGGCTCAACATTAATAGAACCGACTTGCGGGGCCTTAATGCGCTCGAACACGGGCCGCTCACACCTGGTGAATTGGGCGATCGACTTGGCCTCACCAGCGGGTCGGTCACAGCTTTGATTGAACGATTGATCCGTGAATCTCTCGTCGAACGGGTCGCGTCCGCAGACGATGGCCGGTCGGTGAAGGTGTCGATCACACAAGATCGCTATGGAGAACTGTCGTCCCTTTATGGCTCGTGCGCCAAAGCGATTGCGCAATCCTTTGCAGGTGGAACGGAGCCCGAGCTTCTGGCGGCGGCTCAAGCCTTGCAGGCTTTTGCGTCGGCCATTGAGGCCGCTACCGCCACGTTGGACGATACGGTGTAGGTCCAACACCGAAAAGCCGGTCTGCGCGGGGCGCAGCCGGACTTTAGGGAGTTCGTTTGAAGCGGTTGGCTTCTGAGCTTAGCCGATCATGGCGTGGCGACCGGCCACTTCGTCCAGGGCGGCCTGCTCGGCGGCTTCTTCTTCGGCGATCTGAGCGGCGTTGTCGCGCTCATGGAGAAGTTCCGCCTTTTTGAGCTCTTCCACTGCCTCGGCCAATTCGTCCTGAGCCGGTTCAAGCTTCTCGCGGAGCTCCAGAATGGACGCTTCGATGTTTTCGGCCCGCGTGCGGGCGGCTTTGGCGAAGGTTGGGTAGGCGAAGTGCGTGATGTCGGAAATGCCCGACTTCTTCTCTTCGCTTTCCACCTGGGCCTGCAGGTCAGCGGCCATGCGCTCCATGTCGGCCATCATCATTTCGATGCTGGTCACCTGGCGGCGCTTTTCGTCAACCTGAAACCGTTTCAGCTTGATCAGACTTTTCTCTCGCGATCTCATGACTCAATACTCCCTTGATACGCGGGTTTCCGAGAGGCGACCGTCAGGCCGCCACCACTTCACTTGAGGTGTCGGATGGGTTCTCGGCATGGGCCGTCGCAACAATCTGCGCCAGCTGGCCATAGCCTTCGTCGAGGCCGGTGGCCTCGTCTTTTTGTTGGGTAAGGAAGGCCTCGAACGCCGGGTTCAGGGCAATTGCAGTGTCGACTGCTGGATCAGAACCCTTGCGATACGCGCCAAGGCGGATCAGGTCCTCCATGTCAGCAAAGGTGCTCATCAGATGGCGCGCCTTGGTCAGAGTTGGCCTGACGTCCATCGGCACGCAATTGGGCATGGTTCGGGACACAGATTTCAGCACATCAATCGCGGGATAGCGTCCGCGCTCAGCGATGGCGCGATCCATAACGATGTGGCCATCGACAATGCCGCGTACCGCGTCGGCCACTGGTTCGTTGTGATTGTCGCCTTCAACAAGCACCGTAAACAGCGCGGTGATGGAGCCCACTCCGTGGGCACCGGGCCCAGCGCGCTCCAGCAGCTTTGGCAACTCCGCAAACACAGACGGTGTGTAACCGCGAGTCGTGGGCGGTTCACCGGCAGCGAGGCCAATTTCACGCTGTGCCATGGCGAAGCGTGTTACCGAGTCCATCATCAGGAGCACGCGCTTGCCGCGATTGCGGAAACTCTCGGCGACGGTCATTGCCGTATAGGCAGCCTGTCGACGTTTCAGGGCAGGCTCATCAGAGGTGGCCACGATCACGCAGGCTCTTTTCATGCCCTCGGGGCCAAGGTCATCTTCGATGAACTCTTTGACTTCGCGTCCACGCTCGCCGATCAGGCCGATCACGATGACATCAAAATCTGCGTTCCGGGCCAGCATCGACATCAGCACAGATTTGCCGACTCCGGACCCGGCAAAAATCCCCATGCGCTGGCCTTCGCACATGGTGGTGAAGGTGTTGATGGCGCGCACGCCGAGATCAACGGGCTCGCCCACCCGCCCGCGAACGGCCGGTGCCGGTGGCTTGGCCCGAATCGGACAGGCTGATCCGCCGTTGGGAAGGTTGCCGAGATTGTCGATGGGCTCACCCAGGCCGTCGACCACCCGGCCCAGCCAGTCTTCGCCGGGGCGTAGATTGTTGCCGCCTGCGATGACATCGACCAGCGCTCCGCGCCGCAAGCCTTCAACCCCTTCGTAAGCCATGCAGAGAGCTCGGTCGTCGCGAAGGGCGACGATCTCGAGGGGCAGGCTTTTGGCGGAAGGCCCGGATTGGCCGTCCATACGGGCGGCCAAACGCATACCGATGGAAAAGGCAATCACAGGGCCGCACACTTCGACCATCGAACCAGAAATCGCCGCCACGCGCCCGTTGAGCTGCGTCGTCGTCTGAGTCGCGATGTCTTCGATCAGTGCTCGCACTGCGCGAAATCCTTTCACGCCGTTCCGCTCCTTGCCAAATCCTTACGGTTTCGACGGCCGGTAACGGTTCGTTCATATCTGCGGTTAATTATGAATGTTAGCGATTAAAGCGAGGTAAATTGCCAAGGCTGAATTGAAGGAAGTTCATGAGTCCCCAGAATCGGGTATCGCATTTTCTTAAAGTTCATTGCCAAAATCATGAACAGTAATTTTGCTTATAAATCAGGCGCTTTACTTGAAATCATGATGTTGAAGCCTAGCACTTGCCAGCGCGAATCAGAGTTTGTTAACCATTTTGTGCCACGATTTGGCCACGAACAGTGCAAGGTCCGAACGCGGACCATCTGCCGACGCAAGGCTTCATAAGGGGATCGCAATGCGCGTATTGTTAATCGAAGACGACAGCGCAACCGCTCAATCAATTGAGCTCATGCTGAAGTCGGAAAGCTTCAACGTGTATACGACAGACCTAGGAGAAGAGGGCGTCGATCTCGGAAAGCTGTACGATTACGACATTATTCTTCTAGATCTGAACCTGCCCGACATGAGCGGCTACGAAGTGCTGCGCACCCTGCGGCTTTCCAAGGTGAAGACGCCCATTCTCATTCTGTCCGGCCTTGCCGGCATTGAGGACAAGGTTCGCGGCCTTGGATTCGGCGCCGACGACTATATGACCAAGCCGTTC
The DNA here is from genome assembly GCA_039816825.1 of Pseudomonadota bacterium. Lineage (GTDB taxonomy): Bacteria > Pseudomonadota > Alphaproteobacteria > Rhizobiales > Rhizobiaceae > JBCBXA01. The sequence continues at coordinate 132,410 of JBCBXA010000001.1, forward strand.
CACAAGGACGAATTGGTCGCACGCATTCAGGCTATCGTGCGCCGTTCGAAGGGCCATGCTCAGTCCATCATCACAACGGGCGATCTGGTGGTGAACCTGGATGGCAAGACCGTTGAAGTCGGTGGCCAGCGCGTGCACCTGACTGGCAAAGAATATCAGATGCTGGAGCTCCTTTCGCTTCGCAAGGGCACGACGCTCACCAAGGAAATGTTCCTCAACCACCTTTACGGCGGCATGGACGAGCCGGAACTGAAGATTATCGACGTCTTCATCTGCAAGCTGCGCAAGAAGCTCGCGTCAGCCACCGGCGGCAAGAACTACATCGAGACGGTTTGGGGTCGTGGCTATGTGCTGCGCGAGCCTGAAGAGTTGGCCGAAACAGCCTAAAGGCAGCGGCAACAAAGATCAGCGAGAAGCCCGGTGCAGAACAGCTGCACCGGGCTTTTCCTTTTCTATCCTGCGAGCCGTTGGCCAGCTGACCGTCAACTCGACCGGGCAGTTGATCCCGCTAGGTCGATGATCCTGCTAGGTCGGGCGGTTTCAGCGACTCGGGTTTAGGCCGCCAGGCCGAGTTCGCGCATTTTGCTGGAGAGTGAAGCGCGATCAAACGGCTTCATGAAGAAGGCATCTGCCCCGGCGCGTTTCGCGCGGGTCATGGATGGAACATCCATTTCAGAGGTCAGAAAGATGATGAACGGGCGTGCCTCGTCCGAACCAAACCCCTTGAGATCCCGGACGAGTTCAGCGCTGTCCTCTTCCGGAAGGCGCCAGTCGATCAGAATGAGATCGGGGGTGCCGTTCATGCACGCCTCTCGGGCCGCCTGACCGTCTTCCGCGTGGACCACCTGAAAGCCCATGGAGTCGAAAATACGCTCCGCTACGTTCCGAATAACGCTTGAGTCGTCAACGATGAGACAGTTTCTTGTCACTTTTTCATCCTTCTGGAATGGGCCGTCTGCTAAATCTAGCGGGTCAAACCTGCCTGCCGGTTAATGCGGGTCACCTGTTTGCTCAAAAGTCTAGGCGGCTGCTCGAAGGGTTACCGTTTCGGCGTTTACCGAGGCTGAGAGCGTCATGCCGGTCTCTTTGGCCAACAGAACCGTGTAGTAGGGCTGGATGGCGTGGGCATCGACCTCGCCTTCATGGGTTCCGTTCAGAAAATCGAGCAGCAGAGCAGGCACACGGGCATTTTTGCCGGTGCATGAAACGGACAGGACCGCCTGGTCCGTCTCCGGCGCGTCGATCTGCACTGCGATGGTGCCACCTCGTGGGATGGCGTGGAGCCCACATGCCACCAGGTTGAGCAGAAGCTTGACCCGGTTCTTCGCCACCAGCGCGCGTGGCCCGTCCCACGTCACATCTGGCTTCTCATATTCCATCAGGTCACGGACCACGGTTTCGGCATCGCCCGTATCGATGGAAGCCCCAGCTGATCCGGCAGCCCCATAGGCTATGCGACAGAATTTCAGTTTGGCGGATGCGGAGCCTGTGGACTTGCGGATCAGGTCCATGGCGAAGTCCTGCATCTCCGCTCCGTTGTCCTCATCCAGCACCTCCAGACCGTTTGAGACAGCGCCCAGTGGGCCAATGACGTCGTGGCAGACGCGGCTGCATAGCAGGGCTGCCAGATCGGCGGCGGAGAGTGCTGGAAGTGCGTTCATGATCATGTCTTTCGGGTTCGAATGGACAAAGTGCTTCGATATGAGGGTGTTATGAGCCCACGGTGCTGGGGCTATACCCATGCTCGGGGTGCCAGAGGCTCTCTCCACGGACAGCGTAACCCCCCGGGGATTGGAGCCATTCGTCGCGGAGCGCGGCCGAATGGAAAAGAAAAACGCGGTCGCGGTACAGTGCCCAGATCCGCGGGTTACCTGCGACCTCCCGGCCTCTGGCGAGCTGCATGGCGCAATGACCGCCAAAGCGCGGCACATAGATCTGAGGGCTTTGCAGAAACGCGTCTCGATTGGCCACCGTGCGGAAGTAGAATGTGGATGTGAGGGAGCCACTGCGCATGCTGACCTGCAGTTGAGGGTCGCCATTCACCGCCTTGCGGGACAGGAAGAACTCAACAGGATCGAGACCACCGAGAGCCAGTCCGGTATGGTCGTCCACAACAAAGGGTCCAATGTCAGCGCGCTGAAGGGCCTGACGGTCCTCCTCATCAAGGCCCAGCCCCGCAGCTGGTGCAGTCACGACGGCCATTGCGGTTGCAGCAGTCAGTGCCGTTCGCCGAGCCACGTTTAACAATTGGAAAACCTTTGCGCTCATGATGCGGATATTCCGGTTCGATTTTGTTCACCAATGCTCCGAAAATGGCGCTTAAAGGTGAGCGTCGGGTTAAGTCTCCGGCTGGCGTGAGCCACTGGTTGCCAAATTCGGATCGAACGCCCCAGGAGCGCCTGCGCGCTCTCATCGACCCCAAGAGCGCGTCTACGCGCTCATACTGACCCCAAGAGCGCGGCCGCGCGCTCATATTGACACAGAGGTGCATCATGTTCGTGCGTTCCCTCCTCAAACGGCTTTCAGCCATCGCCTTTATTGTGGCTGCCATAGCCTTGGCCATGCCTGCGCAGGCCAACCAGCAGCGCTACAGCCAGAACGAAATCGTCGATATCGGCCACACTTTCTTTGGTTCCGTGAGCCAGGCCTTCGCCCAGACAGTGGAGCGTGCCATGGCAAGCTACGGGCAGCCCAATGGCTACATTCTCGGTGAAGAAGCCTCCGGTGCCTATATTGGTGGTCTCCGCTATGGAGAGGGCACCCTTTTCACGCGCAATGCCGGTGATCACCGGGTCTTCTGGCAAGGCCCAAGTGTCGGTGTCGACTGGGGCGGCGATGGTAACCGCACCATGATTCTTGTCTATAATCTCGACAGTGTCGACGGCCTCTATAAGCGCTATCCGGGCGTGTCTGGCTCGGCCTATCTGGTCGGCGGAGTTGGCATGACTGTCCTCAAGAACCGAAACGTGGCGCTGGTGCCCATCAAAACCGGAGTGGGCGCCCGCCTGGGCCTGAACGTCGGATATTTGAAGCTGACGCGTACGCCGACGTGGAATCCGTTTTAGGGTCAGGACGCATTCATCTGTTTGCATTGGTGGGAGTCAATTTGACCGGTGGACTTCGTTGCAAAGGCTTGAAAGTCGCGGGACTTCCTTCGCCTTCGCTCCTCGCCAC
>JBCBXA010000020.1:0-40759 GCA_039816825.1 Pseudomonadota bacterium
ACACCGGACGCCTTGCCGGGCCTGACCGCACGAAGGCTCGCTCCCGCCGATGTAGCGAGCATCAAGGCGGCGCACCCGGAAGCGTTCGCGCGCCCGTTTCACAAGCGCTTCGCACCGCTGCTCGCGCTGACGGCTGCCGTGCTCTACACCGTCTACTCGTTCTGGTTCTTCTCCATTGCGACTGTTTTCAGCCAGGGCAACTGGGGAATCGCGGGAACCTATCTGGCCGACTGGGTCAGCTACGAGATCCGTCCCGATATCGACTACAGAACCGGTGAGATCGTGGTGGAGTTTCCCCGCTTCTCGCCATTGGGGGAGAGCCCGGATCCAAGCTGGATAGCAACCCAGGAAGGCCAGGTGACCCTGCGCACTCAGGAAACGGCGAGGGCACCCCAAGCCGCGCCGAGCACAGGCAACTCGTTCATGTCACCGAGTTCCCCCGCCACGAGCACTGGCACTGACAGTCTGACCAACTCGTTCATGGCGCCTGCGAGCCCCGCCACCAACATGGGTGTTGCCCCCGCTGACGATGGGCCTGCAGAACAATCTCTGCGTGAAGAGATCAGAACGGGCATTGCGTCTGCGATAGTCTCGTTTGGCGGTGACACGCGGATTGAGGCCACGCCAAATCTGGTCACCGTGTTCCATGATGGCGAAGAGCTGCGCGTCGCGGTGGACCCGATTGAGCGCGATGTTCAGCCGCTCCTTGAAGATGGAGCATTGATGCCGACATGGGCTGAGCAGAAGCGGGCTGGAGAAAAGGTTTTCCTGAAGTTTGGAAGCGCCGGCCGCGCGGAGATCCGGGATCGGGAGGTTAAGGTCTGGCGCCGCTTCTTTGGTTGGGAGAATTTCTTCTTCGACGCCAATTCTCCTTTCTGGCCGATGACGGCGGGCGAGCGCATGGCGTCGATTTTCACCGGTCCGCAAATTGTCGAGGGTGAGAGCAACGCCATGGCCATGGTGCGTGACTTTCTCGGCAATGCGGAATGGCAACATGCCGACGTTTGGATCAAGCTCCTCCAGACCATTGTCATGGCTTTCGTTGGCACACTTTTCGCTGTGATCGTGGCTTTCCCGCTCTCATTCTTCGCTGCGCGAAACATCACGAAGTCGCGGATCGTGAACCAGATCATCAAGCGCTTCTTCGACTTCCTGCGCTCGGTCGACATGCTGATCTGGGCTCTTTTCTTCACCCGCGCATTTGGCCCCGGGCCCATAGCAGGCATATCCGCGATCTTCTTTACCGACACCGGTACTTTCGGGAAGCTGTATTCAGAGGCTCTGGAGAACATTGATGACAAGCAACGCGAAGGTGTGAAGTCGGTGGGCGCATCGCCCATGGCTGTTCAGCGCTTTGGTGTTGTGCCGCAGGTCCTGCCGGTGTTCGCGTCACAGGCGCTCTACTTCTGGGAGTCCAACACGCGCTCAGCCACCATCATTGGCGCAGTGGGGGCGGGCGGGATCGGCCTAAAACTGTGGGAAGCCATGCGCACCAATCAGGACTGGGAGAATGTTGCTTACATGGTAATCCTGATCCTGCTGGTCGTTTTCCTGTTCGACAACATATCCAACGCATTGCGGATGCGCCTGATTGGCAATCAGCAAACGGCGCGCTGACGCCGCCAGCTTTTCGGTTTGTGACAGCGGTGCTCCAGACTGTCACAGACCCGTCACACGTCTTGCCTAGGCCGCCTGCAGCGGTTCGCACTTACGATCGAAAGCCACCCCTTAATGCGCTACGCCCTTTTCTACACTCCAGCTCAAGGGTTAGCGCTTTCGGAGATGGCGCAGCTTTGGATCGGCAGGGACGCCTTCACTGGCGAAACGGTGCAGTGCCCAACCATCGGTGCGGTGAGCGGCGAAGACCTGAGGGCCTTGAGTGCGTTTCCACGCCAGTACGGATTTCATGGGACTCTCAGAGCGCCGTTCAGGCTGGCGAGCGGTGTTTCGGAAGACGATGCAGTTGCGGCCCTTCATAGGGTCAGCGAGATGTTTGCGCCTTTTGAGGCCGGCACTCTTGAGCCAACCACCATAGGTGATTTCCTGGCCCTGGTTCCTCGCGGGGCCAACACGCAGCTTTCAGCACTCGCCGAAGCGTGCGTTCGAGAAACGCAAGCTCTCCGCGCTGAACTGACGGCTGCTGAGTGGCAAAAGCGGAAGCCGGACGCGCTGTCTGAGAAGCAGCGCGGCTACCTGAAGCAATGGGGCTATCCCTACATCTTCGACGAATTTCGCTTCCACCTCACACTGACGGGCGCGTTGCCCAATGCGCAGGAGCGCTCGCGCGCGCTCAACGCCGCGCAGAGCCACTTTGCACCCCTTATCGGAAAACCCCTCGCCATCAGCGGCATCGCTTTGTTCATGCAGCCTGACGGGCATGACTTCCACATTCACACCTATGCGCCGTTGAGCGGTAGCGTCTGAAAGGCACAACCATGACAGAAACCATCTTCAGCGACGCTCAAATTGTGCTGGAAGACGAAATCATCAAAGGCTGTGTCCGGGTGGTGGATGGAGAGATCATCGATATTTCCAAGTGCAGTTCATCAATGGGCGTGGATTGCGAGGGGGACTATCTCATTCCGGGGCTCGTGGAGTTGCACACGGACCATCTCGAAAATCACTACAATCCGCGCCCCGGCGTGACCTGGAATCTGACGGCCTCCATCCAGGCTCATGATGCGCAGATAGCCGCGTCCGGTATCACGACTGTCTTCGATTGCCTGCGTTTGGGCACCGACACCGATAAGGGTTTCGCGCCTGGCGAGATGCGCGCCATGTCCCGCGCTATCTCCGAAGCCCAGAGCGCCGGGCGTCTGCGGACCGAGCATCGCATCCATTTGCGATGCGAAGTGTCGGCTCCTGATGTGCTGGAACGGTTTGAAGAGTTTGAGGACGACGACGCTGTCGGCCTGGTTTCGCTCATGGATCACGCGCCCGGCCAGCGCCAGTTCGAGACCATGGAGCACTACACGCTCTACTATAAAGGCAAACGCGGCATGTCCGACGACGAGTTTGATCGCTTCTGCAAGATGCGCATTGATCAATCCTCGACCTACTCAGCCCCCCACAGGGCTGCGCTGGCCAATGCGTGCCGAGAGCGCGGCATTGCGCTGGCCAGCCATGATGACGCAAAAGTCGAGCATGTTGCCGAGTCCAGGGAATACGGAACGTCTGTCGCCGAATTCCCAACAACTCTGACCGCTGCCAAGGCCTCCCACGAAGCGGGTATGGGTGTTCTGATGGGTGCCCCGAACATCGTTCGCGGCAAGTCTCACAGTGGAAACATAGCGGCAAGAGATCTGGCTGATGCTGGTGTTCTGGACATTCTGTCCTCCGACTATGTGCCTTTCAGCCTGCTGCAGGCGCCATTCATTCTGGCCACCGCCAATGAGAATATATCGCTGCCCCACGCGATTGCGATGGTCACAAGCAATCCAGCCCGGCAGGTTGGCTTGGCCGATCGAGGTAGCATTCAGGTTGGAAAGCGCGGTGATCTGGTGCGTGTGAGTGCAGTCGATCATGTCCCCATCGTTCGCTCGGTCTGGCGCGAAGGAAACCGCGTGGCGTGACACAGGCCAACGAACACTCAAGGCCGGGAACACTGCTCCTCGTGGTTGGTCCCAGCGGTTGTGGCAAGGACAGCCTGATCAACTGGCTTCAAAAGCGCCTCTGTGATGACGACACCATTCGCTTCGCCCGCCGCACGGTGACGCGGCCCCCGAGCCCCACCCATGAAGACCATCATGGCGTGACGGACGCGGAATTCGAGCGACTCAAGGCCGATGGCGCCTTCAGCGCCACTTGGCAGGCTCATGGTCTGCAATACGGTCTTCCCATGGAATGTTTGAGCGCAATTGAAGCTGGCCGGGTTGTGATTGCCAACGGCTCGCGCCGTTCCATCGACACCATCAGAGCGGCATTTCCCAGCATCGCCATCGCAAACATCTCGATCAGACCGGATGTGCTGGAGCAGCGGCTTCTGGCGCGTGGGCGCGAGACTGCGGCCCAGGTTCGCGCACGGCTCAAGCAGCCCAAATTTCAATTCCCCAGCGATCTGTTGGTCTGCGACATCGACAATTCCGGTGCCCTCGAGGACGCTGGGCATCAACTGCTGAGACTGCTGTCTCGGCTTGCAGCTGTGCGCGGAGAGGAAGAGCCTGCATGACGAAGTACAGGGCGGCGATCTTCGATTGGGCAGGCACCATGGTTGACTTTGGTTCTTTTGCCCCCATGGCGGCGTTTGTCGAAGTATTCGGTCGGTTCGGTGTTGAGGTTTCGGAAGCGGATGCCCGGGCACCCATGGGCATGGCCAAGATCGATCATATTCGCGCCATGCTGGCCGCTCCCCAAACCGCGCAGAAGTGGCACGATGGTCATGGTCGTGCCTGGGGCGAGGCTGATGTTCAGTCCATCTATGATGTGTTCGTCCCCCTGAACGAAGACGTCGCCGCGCGACACGCAACCTTGGTGCCTGGCGCCAAAGAGGCTATTGATCATCTGCGCTCGTTGGGACTGAAGATCGGCTCCACGACTGGATACACACGGTCCATCATGGACCGCATTCTCCCGGTGGCGGCGGCGCAGGGCTACAGCCCGGACAATCTTGTCTGTTCCGATGACGGCTTTGAAGGCCGACCGTCTCCCTTGGGCATGTACAAATGTTTTGTTGATCTGGGCGTCTATCCACCCGAAGCGGTGATAAAGGTCGATGACACTGTCCCAGGCATCCAAGAGGGCAAGGCAGCGGGATGCTTGACCATTGGAGTGGCTCTCTCCGGAAACTACGTTGCGAGGACACCAGAACAGTTGGCCGCCATGTCGACGACGGACGTGTCTTCCCTCCGCGATGCTGCGGCCCAGAAACTGTTGGCTGCAGGAGCTGACGCAGTGATCGACACGGTCTCTGACCTTCCCGCGTTTTTGGAAAGTTCTCACGACGAGCAGCCACTCTCAAAACAGATGTCATAGATCTTTCTGTCCGAAGCTGTTGACGACAATCGTCAGTGCGCTCTGCGGATCGGACTGAAAGACGGGCGCTTTGACGCCTGTTATCGAGGAGCAAGAGTCCAGCGTCAGACCAACTCCGTCTTGATAAGGTCACTCCTTAGCCGAGCCGCCTCAAGTCTCTGAAAATCATGACATAAGTCGTCTAGTTTAGAGTCTTTTCACATTGGAAACTCTATAAGCTATTGAGAAAATGAGGTTTTTCTCTTTCTGCACTCACATACCCGCGCTACGCTGATCGGAAACCAGAGTTACCGATGTCGGGGCCTTGACCCCCTCTATTGGACATTTGATGAAGCCAGATCACACGGAGCCCGCACCGGCATTGCGGTTCAAGCTGTCTTTGCCCAAGGCGGGTGGGCGTCAGCCGGAGTCGATGGTGCTCAAGGCCTATCGCGGCTGGCGCAGAGGTTTGGCTGTTCGCGATCTGGATGTGCTGGAAGGCATTTGGAAGCTCTTCACCGACACTTTAAGCCCCAACTCAGCCACCTTGGCGTTTGATGCGATGGCGCAGTTTGTCCGGGCACTGGACGGCTGCGCCTCTTGCCCGCTGCGCCGCCATCCGATGGGCGACGATCACCTGCACCCAGACGAAGCGCTGGTGATTGGACTGATATCTGCCTTGCAGAATGACGACACCAAGGCGGCCAGCTTTTGTCTTTCTGCGCTGACCTGTCATTCGCGATGCGAAGAGGTTGAAGCCGCCGCAAGTCTCCTGGCCATGGCTCTGAAGGTTGACGGCCAGACACTGCTTCCAGCCTCCGTCGAGCTTCAGCCCGTCGCCCAACACCTGATCAATCACACACTTCATTGAACGAGGGAAAAGTCATGAAGAAAGCTATTTTAACCGCTGCGGCAGCCGCACTCATGGTGACCACTGCGTCGTCCGTATGGGCCATGGGGGCGACAGCGCAGAGCGTCGCCAAACATTATTCCGACATTGCGCTGGCTAAATATGAGGACAGCCTCACCACGGCCAAGGCCCTGGATGCTGCCATCGATGCCTTCTTGGCGACCCCGACTGAAGCAAGCCTTCAGGCTGCCAAGGATGCATGGCTCGCCTCTCGCGTGCCCTACCAGCAGACCGAGGTTTACCGCTTCGGAAACGCCATCGTGGATGACTGGGAGGGCCGTGTGAACGCGTGGCCGCTGGATGAAGGCCTCATCGACTACGTCGACGCCTCCTATGGCACTGAGAGCGACGAGAACGGTCTCTACACGGCCAATGTGGTGGCCAATGCTTCCATCAGCATCAACGGTCAGGCGGTCGATGCCTCAAGCATCACGCCCGCCTTCCTGCAGGACATTCATGAAGCCGGTGAAGTGGAAGCCAATGTTTCGACGGGTTATCACGCTATCGAGTTTCTGCTTTGGGGCCAGGACCTCAATGGTACGGGTCCCGGCGCCGGTTCCCGCCCTGCCACGGACTTCGACACTGCCAATTGCACCAATGGCAACTGCGACCGTCGCGGTGAATATCTCAAAGCCGCCTCTGAACTTTTGGTGGCGGACCTGGAAGAGATGGTCGGCAACTGGCAGGCAGATGGTGCTGCGCGGGCCGAGGTGGAGGGCGATCCCGATGCGGCTCTGTCGATCATTCTTACCGGTATGGGCTCGCTGTCTTACGGCGAACTGGCCGGCGAGCGCATGAAGCTTGGTCTTCTCCTCAACGACCCGGAAGAAGAGCATGACTGCTTTGCCGACAACACGCACAACTCACACTTGTACGACGCGGTTGGCATTCAGAACGTCTATCTGGGCACCTACGAACGCATCGACGGCAGTACCCTTTCCGGCCCGGCAATTTCGGAGCTGGTGGCTGCCAAAGATGAAGCGCTGGATGCGGAACTGAAGGCCAAACTGCAAACGACGGTGGACGCCATGAACGTGATGGCGGATCGTGCTGCAACGGTCGAAGCCTATGACCAGATGATTGGTGAGGGCAATGCCCAGGGCAATGCTGTGGTGCAGGCGGCGATTGATGGTCTCGTGGATCAGACGAGTTCAATTGAGCGTGCGGTTGCGGCGCTCAGCCTGAGCACCATTGAGTTTGAAGGGTCCGACAGCTTGGACAACCCGAATGCAGTTTTCGAATAAAGGACTGATCGCCGCCACCCTTTTGGGTGGCGGTGCCATCACGGCGTTGGCGGTGCTGGGTGGCCAGATCACCAACGCCTCGACCGACGCGCACCGGTTTGATGCGGCTGCCCTTCTTGGTGTGGGCCCTGAGCGTGATGACTTGAGTGCCAAGGATCGGGCGCGTGTGGGCAGTGTGCTTGATCTCACAGAAGACTTCTCAAAGGCAGAGCGCTTTGAGCGCATGCAAGGTGGCGCCGCGACGTCCCTGAAGAAGATCAACCGGGACGCCTTCTCCCAAAGCTCGGCCAATCTGAGCTTCGAGCAGGAGATGGACTTCAAGCTGGGCAACGCTCTTTTCCGCAAACTCTGGGTTTCATCGCCAGCCTCCACCCATGCTTCAGACGGCCTGGGCCCCTTGTTCAACGCGCGCGCCTGCCAGAGCTGTCACCTCAAGGATGGGCGAGGCCATCCGCCGGAAGCGGACAGCGATTCAACATCCTTTTTGCTGCGCCTGGCCCGCGGACCAAAGACCGGCGATGAATATGAAGCGCTAAGAACCTATGCGGCGCAGAATTTTCCCGATCGGGTTTACGGTGGCCAACTGCAGGACCTGGCAGTGCCCGGGCTTGCCAGAGAGGGCGAGATCGAGATCAGCTACGAAGAGCAGATTGTGAGGTTGCGGGGCGGGGAGGAAGTGTTCCTGCGCAAGCCGACGTATACCATCTCGAACCTGGGTTACGGGCCGCTTGGCGAAGGCACCACGATCTCACCGCGTGTGGCCAATCCCATGATTGGTCTGGGCCTTGTGGACGCAATCCATCCCGCTGACTTCATAGCTCTCGCCGATGAGCATGATGCAGATGGTGACGGTGTTTCAGGCAAGTTGAACATCGTCACAGATCCCGAGACCAAAGAACTGGCCATCGGCCTGTACGGCTGGAAAGCGAGCGAGGCGACGCTGGCATCTCAAACCGCGTCCGCTTTCGCGGGTGACATTGGCATCTCATCGAAGCTTGTCGCCAATGCCCATGGAGACTGTACACCGGCGCAATCGGACTGCCTGTCCATGCCCACGGGGGTGCAGCCGCGGTTGGGAGACAGCGAGGCGCCGGAGCCCGCCTTTGGCCTGGTGACGTTCTACGCCGCCAACCTGGCTGTTCCCGCGCGGCGGGATGTGGACGATCCCACGGTGCTCCGCGGCAAGGAGCTGTTCTACAACACGGGCTGCGTAGCGTGCCATCAACCCAAGTTCGTCACAAGTCGCGACGCGGAGCGCGAAGAACACCGCTTCCAGTTAATCTGGCCGTATTCTGACTTTCTGCTCCACGACATGGGCGAGGGCCTGGCGGATGGGCAAACCGTCGGGCGCGCCAACGGCCGGGAATGGCGGACGCCGCCGCTTTGGGGCATCGGGCTGACTGAGACGGTCAACGGACACACTTTCTTCCTGCACGACGGTCGCGCACGAAGTCTGAAGGAAGCGATCCTGTGGCATGGTGGAGAGGCACAAATGTCCCGTGATCGGTTTGCCGACCTTCGAGCAACAGATCGAGATGCCATGATCCGTTTTCTGGAGAGCCTCTGATGCGAGGGATACTTGCAATGTTCCTGACTGTGGCCGCCCCGCTGTGGCTCGCGACGGCATCCACCGCCAGTGATCGCGAGGCGATGGTCCGCGAAGCGGCGCAGGCTTCCATCAATGGCTACATCCGCCCGATGTTCGGGCAGTTTGGGGAAGCATCGAAGGCAACCAGTGTCGCACTGGAAAGCTTGTGTTCAGCGCCGTCCGAAGATCATCTGAACCAAGCGCGCGCTCAGTTTGCAGACCTGGTTTCGGCATGGTCGCGCATTGAGTTTTTGCGCTTTGGACCGCTTGCTCAGAACAACCGATTTGAGCGTCTGCACTTCTGGCCCGATCGCCGGGGCCGTGCCTTGCGACAGGTTCAGGCGGCTCTCGCCACAACCGACCCTTCAGTGACGGCAACGCCTTCGATTGCCGGCAAGAGCGTCGCTGTGCAGGGGCTTGGCGCTCTTGAGTACCTGCTGTTTGGCGCTGGATCGGATGATCTGGCCAGACAGGAATCGGAGCATCGGTGTGCATTCGCTCATGCAGTGGGCGGCAACGTCGCTGACATTGCCGCCGAGCTGCGTGCCGAGTGGAATGATGCAGACGGCTTTGTCGCCACCTTGATCGATTTCGGGCCGGAGAACGCCAGCTTCCGCAATGCGCGGGAGGTGGCTGTTCAAATGTTCGCCACTGTGGTGGACGGACTTGCTTGGGTAAGTGATGTGAAGCTGCGGCCAGCCTTGGGCGAAGCCAAAGCAGATGCCAAACCAAAACGCGCTATTTTCTGGCGCAGCGGCCAGACCTTTCGGTCCATCCAAGGCAATCTGGATGGCCTTGAAGCCTATCTGATCGCAACGCGCTTGCTGGACTTGCTGCCGGAAGATCAGTCTCGTTTCGCGCAGTCCATCCGCTTTGAGTTCGCAAACGCCAAACGCACCCTCGAGGGCATTGAAACCGCGCCCCTCCAAGCCTTTGCTGCCGATCCGGCTCGGGGAAAGCTCTCCTATCTTCTGATCGTGGCAGACAGTCTCGGCATGCTGATGGAGGGGCGTGTGGGGCCGACGCTGGGAATTGAGGCCGGCTTCAGCGTACTCGATGGCGACTAGTTTGCGGTGTCACCCTCATTCGAAGGGGCCGATGCTGGATCGGCGGAGTTTCCTCAGGTCGGCGGGGGCCGCCTTCACCGCTGCGCTTGCGCCGCAGTCTGCCGCAGCCCTTGAGGCATCAGACGCTCTGTTTGCAGCGGCCGTCTTGCGAGACGACCGGACGTTTGGCGCCGCCATATTTAGCGAGGATGGGCGTCTGATCCATCAGATCGACTTGCCCGGCAGAGGCCATGATGTCGCCGTGCATGGCCAGAGCGGGCGCTGCGTTGTGTTCGCAAGACGACCCGGTACCTTTGCCGTCGCCTTCCATATGGATCGGCACACGAATCCCATTGTCCTCGCGTCCGCAGAAGGCCGTCATTTCTATGGGCATGGCGCGTTCTCGGCTGATGGGCGATTGCTCTATGCCTCGGAGAACGATTTCGATTACGCCCAAGGCAAGATCGGCATTTACGATGTGCTTGCGGGTTATCGGCGCATCGCTGAGTTCGACAGCCACGGTGTCGGTCCCCATGAAATCGCGCTTATGCCGGACGACCGTACCCTGCTTGTGGCCAATGGCGGTATCGAAACGCATCCGGATTACCGTCGTCAGAAGCTCAATCTGGCGACGATGCAGCCATCTATTGTGTTGCTTGATCTGGCAACGGGGGGGCTCAAAGGCTCGTTCGCCTTGCCCCAGGCGATGCACCGCATCAGTCTTCGCCACGTGGCCATTTCAACGGACGGACGCGTCTTTATAGGAGGGCAGTCTCAAGCAAGTGACAAAGGCCGCCATCCCGTATTGTGGCAATTGTCCAACCATGGGGAACTGTCGCCGCTCATCAACGATCAGTCGATGAACGCCCGTATCGGCGGCTATGTGGGTTCCCTGAAGCTCTCGCCGGACCAAAAGACGCTCGCCTTCAGCTCTCCCCCGACCGGACATCTGATCACGCTCAGTCTTGCCACTCGAAACGTCGTTGAGAATCGGCAGATAGACACTCAAGGCGCTCTGAGATGGGCTGGCACTGTGTCTTCGCCATCGCTCGGAACGAGCCTTCAGGTCGACAATCATTGCAGCCGTTTTGAGAGCGCAGATCGAACAGGTTTTCGCGGCCACCGGGCATAAAGCCGTCCGGGCGTTTGTTGTTTTACAACGTCTATCCTTCCGGCTGCCTCAAGCCGAAGGGCTCGATGACATCCTGTGTGTTGCTCAAGAGGAAAGCCTCGAACGCTTGTGCAAGCGGGCTTTGCGCGCCGCCCGGGCGGGTAAGCAGCGCCACGTTTCGAAAGCAGTGCGGTCCGGCCATAGGTCTGGCGATAAGGGACGGTTCCATCTTGAGGGTTGCCAGACCAGGGAGGACGGTGAACCCAAGGCCGGCCTCCACCATGGCAAGCAGAGAGGAAACGTTACGCGCACGCAGCGCGCTTCCTTTGACGAGCTCTTGGACAAGAGGGTCGTCAATGTCGGAAAGTGTTTCGTTGGCGATAAGGTTTTGCCCCTGAAGGTCAAGCCATGTCGGGTCTCGGTCGGCTTCGCTTTGGGTCTCGCCCTTTTGGCAAACCAGGTGAAGGCGATCTCGAAACAGGAGTCGGCTTTCCAGTGGCTTGCCATCAGTCGTGGGGCCAGCGATGCCGAGGTCAACCTCCCTTCGTTCAACCATCTGCCGGATATTGCCGCTGTCACTGTCGGTCAGCTCGATGCGCGCCCTCGGGTGCTTTGCCATGAACTCCCGCAGCAGAGGGGGAAGAACCAGACCAGCCACCGATGGTACTGACGCGATGCGCAAACGCCCGGCGTTTCCGCGTGCGTAGTCCAGCATCATTTCCTGGATCCGATGATTCTCTTTCAGCAGATCGCCCGCATGCATGCGCACACGCTGCCCAAGCGGGGTCAGGTCACGTTTGCGGTCGGTTTCGAAAAGCGGCCCACCAAGGTGTTCTTCCAGGCGGGCCAACGACATGGAAACGGCGGATTGGGTGCGGCCCAGTTTCTCAGCCGCTTCCTTGAGATTGCCGTGAGTGGCAACCGTGACAAAGGCCTGCAGGAGTTCCAGCTTGATCATTCAAATGCTTAAGTTCAGTTGAAATTTGCTTCATAAACTTTCGATTGCCTGAAATAAAAGGGAGGGTCAACATGAGCTAAAGGGATTGCTTATGGCTGAGACGTTCACATTGGATCAGGTAGAAGCGCTGGCGTTGGACACGCTGATGGCTGCGGGTGCGAGTCGTGATGCCGCTGCTTCGGTCGCCCGGTCCACACGCCTTGCCGAGCGCGACGGTATCCGAAGTCACGGTCTTCTCTACGTTCCCATATATGCTGAGCATCTTCGCTGCGGAAAAGTATCAACCGATGCGCGGCCGACTGTTGAACAAACCATGGCATCGGCTGTCCGGGTGGATGCGGATAACGGGTTCGCCCATGCCGCCATCGATGCTGGCTGGGATGCGCTCATGGGCGCGGCTGGTTCAACCGGCATAGCGGCCATGAGTATCCACAACTCATACAATTGCGGCGTTCTGGGGCACCATTCCGAACGCATGGCCGAGCACGGATTTGTTGGTTTGTGTTTCACCCACGCGCCGGCGTCTATCGCTCCCACAGGCGGCCGAGTTCCGGTGGTGGGCACGAACCCATTCTCGGTTGCAGTTCCCGATGGAACAGGCGGATCAATGCTGGTGATCGACCAGTCGGCCAGCGCGATAGCCAAGTCGGAAATCCTTCTGCGCAGCCGGGAGGGGCGTGACATCGAGCCGGGCTGGGCTCTGGATGCCGATGGCAATGAAACCACCAATGCCGAAGCGGCTCTTGCCGGCTCCATGGTGCCGTCCGGCGGCTACAAGGGGTTTGGTGTCGGGCTGATGGTCGAGATCCTGGCCGCGGCGCTCGCGGGCGCCAATCTCAGCACCGAGGCTGCGCCGTTCTCCGGCACCAAGGGTGGTCCTCCCGGAACCGGGCAGTTCTTTGTCGCCATCAATCCGGCCGCCTTTGGCGGGGATGCTTTCACAGGCTCCATGCAGCGGCTCGCCACCTCAATCACAGAGCAGGAGGGTGCCCGACTGCCGGGTCAGCGCCGCGCCGAGAACCGTGCGCGGATACAACAGCATGGCGTCAGTGTGGATGACGCTCTTCTCACCCGGATCAAAAACGCATGATGCACGATATGACCATCGAAACACGCAATCTGGTTGCTGGGGACTGGCAGGATGGCGACGGCACAGTTGCCAATGTGAATCCGTCCGACGTCTCCGATATTCTCGGACACCACGCTCATGCCACCGCAGCCCAACTCGATCTCGCTGTTGAGGGGGCTGTCGCGGCCCAGCGCGTCTGGTGGGCAGCGGGCATCCAGAAACGCCATGATGTGCTGATGGCGATTGGAACCGAGATGATGGCGCGGGCCGAAGAGATCGGCAGGATCATCTCGCGTGAAGAAGGCAAACCGCTCGCCGAAGGAAAAGGCGAGGTGTATCGGGCCGGTCAGTTCTTCACCTACTTTGCCGCTGAAACCTTGCGCCAGATCGGCGATCAGGCGGAAAGTGTACGCCCGGGAATTGAGATTGACGTCCGGCGGGAGCCGGTGGGCGTTGTCGGCATTATCTCGCCATGGAATTTCCCAGTGGCGACTCCATCCTGGAAAATCGCGCCCGCCCTGGCGTTCGGAAATGCCGTCATCTGGAAGCCGGCCAATCTGACACCAGCCAGCGCCGCCGCAGTTGCTGAGATCATCAATCGGCAGGATGTTCCCAAAGGGCTGATATCCGTGCTGGCAGGCCCTGGTGCGGTTATCGGCCAGCGCATGGTGGAACATCCGGGCATCAAAGCGATCAGCTTCACCGGTTCTGTGCCCGTGGGGCGGGGCATCGCCGCTGCCGCCGTCTCCAACATGACCAAGGTGCAGATGGAGATGGGCTCCAAAAATCCGATGATCATCATGGATGATGCGGACATGGATTTGGCCGTCGCCCATTCGGCCAATGCTGCCTTCGGTGCCACAGGCCAGAAGTGTACAGCCGCCTCCCGTTTGATCGTGCACGAACGGGTTCATGACGAGTTCGTGGAACGGCTAGCCGCCGCAGCATCGGCATTCAAAGTGGGCCATGCGCTGGATGAGGGCACCCAGATCGGCCCGGCGGTCAGCGCCGATCAGCTCAACGGCAATCTCGACTATGTCGACATTGGCAAGGCGGAGGGCGCTGAACTGATATGTGGCGGCACCCGAGTGTCGGCGCGCACCGAGGGCCACTACATGGCACCCACCGTTTTTGCGGGCACCACAAACGATATGCGTGTCAATCGCGAGGAAATGTTTGCGCCCATCACCTGTGTTATCCGGGCTGGTGGCTATGATGAGGCTCTTGCCATTGCCAACGACAGTGAGTTCGGCCTCACGGCGGGCATTATGACCCAGAGCCTGGCCCGCGCGACCCACTTCAGGGCCAATGCCCAGGCTGGAACGCTTATGGTCAACCTGCCGACGGCGGGAACGGACTATCACGTGCCCTTTGGCGGGCGCGGCGCTTCATCATTCGGGCCGCGCGAACAGGGCCAGTATGCCGTTGAATTCTACACAACGGTCAAAACGACCTATCTGGCCGGAGGCACACCCGCATGAGCCCCGTCATCGACGGTTTGCAGTATGCAAACTGGTCGCAGAAAATCTTCAAGGAGATGCGCGCTGGGGGCGTGGATGCGGTGCACGTCACGATCACCTACCACGAAGATTTCCGCGAGACGGTTGCAAACATTCAGCGCTGGAACCGCTTCTTCGAGTTGTATCCCGACCTGATCTTCCAGGGATGTGAAGCAGACGACATCGCGCGGGCTCGCGAGACAGGCCGCACCGCCATCTTTTTCGGATCGCAGAACCCCTCCTGCATGGAGGACGATATCGGCCTTGTGGAAGTGCTGTACCGGCTTGGTCTGCGGTTTATGCAGCTCACTTACAACAACCAGTCCCTTCTCGCGTCAGGGTGCTATGAGGCCGAGGATACCGGGCTCACGCGGATGGGTCGTGAAGTGGTGGCCGAGATGAACCGTGTCGGACTGGTGGTGGACATGAGCCATTCCGCCGAGCGTTCCACGCTGGAAGCAATCGAGCATTCATCCCGCCCCATCACCATCAGCCACGCGAACCCGGCTGACTGGCACCCCGCATTGCGCAACAAATCGGACGAGGTGATCCGTGCGCTCACAGAGACTGGCGGCATGCTGGGATTTTCACTGTATCCCCACCACCTGCAAGGCGGCAGCGGCTGCACGCTCAGCGCGTTCTGCGAGATGATCGCGCGCACCGCGGAGCGCTATGGTGTCGCGCATCTTGGGATTGGCAGTGATCTCTGTCAGGATCAGCCCGACAGCGTGGTGGAGTGGATGCGCGTGGGCACATGGACCAAAAAGGTCGATTTCGGTGAAGGCAGTGCGGATAATCCGGGATTTCCAGCAATGCCCGACTGGTTTGTGGGAAATCCTGATTTCCCCAATATCGCCCGTGGTCTGCGCGATGTCGGGTTTTCCGACCCAGAGGTCGATGGACTGATGGGGGGCAATTGGCTGCGGTTCTTCAAAGAGAGCTTCGGGCCGCAACCCTGCGGACTGGCCGAGGCCGCTGAATGAGTTGTGCGTCACTCTCCAACATGCCCGAGGCAACTGGCTTCCGCCGTTCTGCGGCAGAGGTTATGCGTCTTGAACGTCTTGGATTGAGCCACCCGACACGCCTGTCGTTCCTGCGGGTGCTTCTGCGGCGCATGCAGCAGGAGAACTGGCAGTTTTCTCGACCCATCTTTGAATTCGACCAGCGCGGCGTCGGGCGCGCTGTCTATTGTGCCAAGGGGCCCCACCGTACCTACAGCCTGGTAGCTTTTGGCCACGATCTGCCTCCCGACCAGCGGTCAGATCGCGTGATCGCCACCGCTTGGGATGCCACCTTCTGTCTGTTCGATGGGGTTCCTGATGAGACGGACCTCACGCGTCTGGCCGAGAACGTTCCGCTGCAGGAGGCGGGTCGCGTGTCCGCCAGGGAATTGTGCCTCAGTCGCGCCAATCGTTCGGTGCGTCTGTTTGATCACGTCATCCACGCCTTGTCTCAAGGCAGGCAGCCCGATGAAGAGGCTTTGTCCGCCACCGGCTACCTCATGCGAACAACAGCGGTTTACGGCTCAGGGAAATTCGGCGCTGCATCCCATGCCTCCATTG
Source organism: Pseudomonadota bacterium (assembly GCA_039816825.1). GTDB lineage: Bacteria > Pseudomonadota > Alphaproteobacteria > Rhizobiales > Rhizobiaceae > JBCBXA01. The sequence goes on from JBCBXA010000020.1 coordinate 15,938, forward strand.
CGGATCGCCCCGAGATGTCGGTGCCGTTTCAGGCGGAAATGCTGTCCGTTTGGCTCATTCGGACCTTCACGGTGGACCTGATTGAGCACATGGCCCAGGAACAGGGGGGCTCGTCAGCGCTACGTCTCTGCCCCAACCTCAAACGCAAGCTGGGAGTTGGCAACTCGACAGGTTTGGGGATGGCTCCGTTTCTGGTGCGGCATCCCGCTTTGCTGAACAGCTGGATGATGGTGCGCGAGGAGGCGTTGGCGCGTGTCCGGGCGTTGCCAAAGGCCGACTCCGACGCAGTCGTCTGTTTCAAACACGCTTTAGAGGCTGCACAGGTCAATGCGGCAACCTGGCAGAGTGAACATCCGCTGCAAGTCGAGCGCCTCAAGGAACTGCGCCACGGATTAATAGCGCTGGCTGACCATGTCGCAGAGGGTTGGGGGGTGGACACCGATCATCCTTGGGACACCTTGTGGACCTGGGGCTCTGGCAACCTGCCAGTAGAAGCGCAGGAAGCCCTCATCGCGCTGCTTCTGGAGCCTCACGGTTCAATCGTGGATGATCTGGCTGCCTGTCTGCACGCAGACGAAACCAGTGGGTTTGCTATCGATGGAACCATGACCGTCGAGCAAGTGAGTGACCTGCTGGTCGAAAATTACGGTTGGGCCATCGGGCCTGACTATGCATCCAAAGCCGCTTCAGCGCGGTTCTGGTATATCTCCGAGGACAAGCTGGAGCCCAGATTGGGTGAGCGGTTTGACGAGGCCGGTGGCGAGCTCGAACTGCCGCTTGACGTCGCTCGACGCGCCAGTGCTCTTAACTCGGTCCTTGCCGATCAGCCGCCACACAAGCCCGTAGCCGAACTGCTACTGGAGATGCCGGAGCATCGCCCGATGGTGCGGCGTGCGCAGATCACTGCCCGGCGTCCTTTCGCCGAGATCAGGGACAATCTCATTTCCGAAGATCTGATGCCCATCGACATGCTGCGCTGCAAGCTGGCATGTTTTGGAGCGTCACGGTTCGATCCCCGGTCTGACCGCTGGGTGCGGATCAGTCTGTTTCAGAACTATCCTTATCCCGACACTTTGGCGGCGGAAGCAGGGCTCTGACCATGTCGGTGGGGACGGTTGCCATGTCCGCTCAGGTGACATTGTCTATGCCGGAAGTGGAGGCACTGTCCGCACGCGCTGCAAGGGGTGTTGGTTACTCCTGGGGCCATTGCGAAGAGTGCGGTGTCGCATCGGCGTGGCTTGCCGCCCACGGCTTTGACTGGCCATCCAGCCTTCTCAGCCGGTTGAGAGGGGACGCGGGTGCTGCGATCCGTCCAGCGCCTCTTAAATGGCTTTCAGGCGGCCCGGTCTGCGCGCTACGGTGTGGTACGGCGATTGTGGATTTCGCCGATCTTCCCGAAGGACTTGGTGCAGCCGGGCTTGAAGTAGGCGAGGTTTTGGACCCTGCTTTGCTCGTTCCATTTCTGGCCCAGGCGGTGCGGAGCGCCGATCGGACGTATGACTGTCTTGTCGATGGCGTTCCGTGGTTACGGATCCAACCTGATGGCCTCGTATTTCGCTTGGCCCCGGGTGAAGCCGCCAAAGCGCGTGCTTCGTTGAGCCTGGCTTCTACAGATCGCCCAAGCGTTGCGCCATGCCAGCCCACTGCCACAATCACGATCTCACGCAGTCACTACAACGATCTGAACGCGCTTGCCCTGCGCATGACGGTTCCCGCGACCGATGCATCTGCCCGCGGAGCGGGTGGACTGGGTTCCGATAACGACTAGCCGCGGACTGGCTTCTGGATTTTCCGAAGCCAAGGAAGCGTGGCCTTACATCGCCGCGATTTCATTGCGAGACAGGAAGTCCGCGAAACCCACCGGCAGATGCCCCATGTCGCGTAACTCTTCAGGTCCAAACGCGAAGTTGACATCGTTGTGCCAGGCCAGTTGCGCCGCAAACTCCGGCACCATTCTCTTGAACGCCCATGAGGGCAAGCTCCATGCCTTGGGTCGTCGCCCTTTGACGGCCCGATAAGCGGCTTTCATTTGGGGAACAGTCATCACGTCACCAGCCAGATTGATTTTCTGGGCGTTCCATCTTTCGCGATTTAGAAGTGCATCTGCTGCTGCGCGGCCCAGGTCTTCAACGGCGAGCATGTGAAACGGCGTCTCAGCTTGCAGCGACCCTGACAGAACAGGAAACATCAGATGAGGTTTCATGGCCGGGTTCTTCAAATTGTCCATGAACCAAACGGTGCCCAGCAAAGTCCAGGATAGACCGCTTTTCTTCCGGTCCTGCTCTATCCTGGCCTTGGAGAGGAAGTGCGCAGGACCGCCCATCTCATGCCCGTCGCCCATGGACGATTGAACCACGTGCTGCACACCGTGCTTCTTTGCCAGGCTGATTGTTGTGCGTGCCTGCTCAATCTCCCCAAGCAAACCCACGCCCGGCGCATAGAAGTCCTGCACTGAAAACAGACCCGCCACACCCTCAAAAGCGTGGTCGAGGGAGCTGTGAACATTGAGATCCCCCGTAACGGTTTCAATACCCAGGGCTTCCAGGTCGCGTGCCTTCTGAGACCTCGTGTTGCGGGTGAGGGCGCGGACCTTTGCGCCTCTTTGAACAAGCTCACGAGCAACGGCGCCGCCTTGAAGGCCCGATGTGCCAAGGATGAGGAACGTCATGCGGGGCACTGCTCCGAAACAAATGCCTGAAGAATGTCGGCTGCGATATCGGGAGCATTGACAACCGATATGTGCTTGCTGTCCACGGCGTGTAACCTGCTGTCGGGCAAACGCAAACTGGCCTCGACCTGAACTTCGATGGGGTACATTTCATCGCTCTTGCCAGCCACAATGAGAGTTGGCGCGCTTATGGCAGAAAGCCTGGGCATCAGCGGTTCGCCGTTGAGAAGCACCGACTGAACCGCAAGCGCCAATGCGCGGGCGTCTGCCTGTTCGAGCATGTCGTGAAAGGCGGACAAATAAGGCGTTGACTGAGCCCCAGCGGTCTTGCTGAAGAAACTCCGCGCGATCCCATTGCGAAAGAACGGGGCCCACAGCATCCATCGAGCGCCCAGCGAGATCATCTTTGCCTTGAGGCCGGGCGAATGGCGATCAATGGCCATGGGCGTGTTCATCAGAATGAGCCCTTGGACACGTTCGGGCGCTGCAATGGCGACCTCAGCGCCGGTCAGTCCGCCCCATGATGTGCCGCCCACAAACGCTCGCTGAATATCAAGAGCATCCATCACATCAATCATGCCCCGGCCGAATTCCACGCCGCGATAAAGTCGTCCGAGGCCAGTGCTCTCACCATGTCCCGGCCCATTGATCAGAACGAAGCGGAAGCGGTCGGACAGCCGCGCAACCAACCCGTCATAAATACGGTGGTCGGTAAATATGGACGGCCACAGTACCACGGTCTGAGGACCTTGGCCCTGCTGATGAACGACCAGTTCACCAATCGACGTGTCGATGGTGGTTTTTGAGACGGTGAACTGTTCCGCGTGGGGTCTCATATTCATTGCGCCCTCCAAGTAAGCAATGCTTACATAATGCGGATTGACCCAGATGTAAACAGTGCTTACTTAAAGCCATGATCACGACCAAGCCGAGCGACCAGCATCACCATGGCAGCCTTCGGGATTCCGTGATCGCCTTTGCGGTGCGAGCGGCTCAAGAGGGTACGATCGAGACCTTGTCTCTGCGCAGTGTTTCCCGAGAGCTCGGTGTTTCGTCTGGCGCTGTGTACCGGCACTTCAAAGACAAGGATGCGCTTCTGTCGGAGGTGGCGGCAAAGGGCTTTGATGCGCTTGCAGAGCGGTTTGAGGCAGCCATGCCGTTTGAAAGTGTGATCGGTACTTCCGATGATGCGACCGCCAGATTTGTGGCATTGGCGAAAACCTATGTGGGCTTCTCAACTGACAGCTACGGCCTGTGGCGTCTGATGTTCGGGCCGCACGGCAGGGCCAGTCTGCCACCATGGGCAGATCGACCCTCAACATATGAATGGTTGGAAAAGTCTCTGATGGAACTTCACGCTTTCGGTTTGATTGCCCCATCAGATCCAGCGAAACAGTTCTTCGCCTGGTCGTCTCTGCACGGTCTTGCCGACCTCGACAGTTCACCGGCGTCGAGATCCCGTTCCGTTGACGACATGATTGAGAGGCAATGTGCGCTGATCATCGCCGCATTGAAGTAGCGCGCGTCTGAAAGCTAGGGCGTCTTCCATGGGTTTGCGGGTCTATTTCCAGAACTCGATGGAGCCCGCCTTACCTACGATGGTTCGAGCAGAAACTTGGGCTCTTTTTGTCGCTGCCGTAGCTGCGGCATGCAGGTCTGTGCTCCCAATGCAGAGCACGATGAATCTACCGTAACGTCAAGATAATATTCACGATTAAATCACGACCAACGGCATGACGCGGCCGTTAGCATCGCCTCAAACGCAAAGGCGATTGTATGCAGGTTAGACAGGCGGGGTTTCGGGGCGCGGGCGCGTAACTTTACCGGCAAGATGGTCGGTGTGGTTCCCATCAAAGGGATCGTCGCAAGGAGAATTGTGGCGCGCAGGTGCAGATCAAATTCACGACTGTTTGAAGGATGGTTGTCGATTTCCCGATGGCTGTGCCGCTTCAGCGGCGCAATGAGCCACCAGCACCGGGTCCTCCCTGCGGTGCTTCTGTTCATTGCCTAACCGTGGCGGCGGAGCCCGGGCGTGGCGGAGAGGAAAGGGCAGCCTGCTCGCCTCTCCGCCCAATGAATTAGGCAGGAAAAAGGAGCTCATGCCATGACGAAGCTCGTCTTCATTCCCAATCTCACCTCTGCGCAGCAGTCCAGCATTCCAGACACCGTATCGAGAATAGCAAGGATTGGTGCTTCGCAGTCCGCAACGACCGTTGGCGACGCCGTTAGCGAGAGAGCCGGACCACTTGCTCTGTCAGTGAGCCGCGAACTCGATGCGATGGGCAGGAGACGCAAACCGCTTGAAGTGGTCGACGTATCCGCCAATGGGACAGCCGCACTGGTGGATGTTCCCCAACGCAGAACGCTGCCGGAATCGTCGCAGGGCACCTTCCATCCGCTGGTGGACTACGTGCCGGCCATTGCCATGGCCGATGCGGGCAGCACAGCGCGTATGCTTCAGACTTCGGTGCTCAACCAGTCTTTCTTCAAGCTTCGTGTTGAAGACAAGGTCACAGGTGACGCCATGGCCGGTATCGTTGTGGTTTTGCGCCCCCGGGGTGCGCAGGCCGCTTTGTCTGCCGTTTCCGCTGGCGATGGCAGTGTTACGTTCGGTATTCGTGCGACCAGTCTGGTGGGCGCCTCAGTCTTCATAGAGCCCGGCTTTGATGGCCATTGGGGGCTCCTGATGCATGATGCGACGCTGAACACGGGCGACGTTTTGAAAGTTGAGCGAATTGATCTCGACTATCGCCGGGATTGTCTGCGTCATCTGCTTCATGAAGGGCAGGGCAATCATGGAGAGGGCGTCAAGGTAGCGATCATCGACACCGGTGTTGGCCCGCACTTCGACCTGGCCCACGCCACGGGCGATGATGACACAAGCCTAGGCCACGGCAGTCATGTTGCGGGAATTGTTTGTGGTCGCGGGGCTGGCGCACGGGCTGGACTGGCTCCTGGTGCCGACTTGCTGAGCTATCGGGTGTTCAACGACGCAGCGACCGGCGTGGCGAAGAACTTCGAGATCCACCAGGCCATTATTCAGGCTGTGATCGATGGGTGCGACATCATCAATCTCAGCTTGAAAATGGAGCATCCGTCCGATCCGATGTGGAACGATGAAGTGGTGTCCACAGCACTGGCTTTTGCCTCCGATGCCGGCGTGCTTTGTGTTGCCGCGGCTGGCAATGACTTCCACAACTTCGTGACCTTCCCGGCCCGTCATCAGGATGTGGTCTCGGTCTCTGCGCTCGGATGGGAACCCAGCTTGCCGGATGATGCCTATGATCGCTGGACAGTTGGGCAACCACGCAGCACCACTGACAAGGACGTCTATTTTGCGTCCTTCTCAAATGTTGGCATCAACGGCACCGAAGTGGATCTCATCGCGCCGGGTGCGGGGGTCGTTTCTACGGTTCCCGGTGAGCAATATGCCCCCATGAGCGGGACTTCGATGGCTTGCCCGGCTGCCGTCGGCATGACCGCACGGCTTCTTTCGGACCATCCCAATGTTCTGAATGCCCCGCGTGATCGCCAGCGAACGGAAGCCATTCGTCAACTCGCGTTCACTCATGCTGAAACCGCGGGCTTTGACGCGCGGTATGAGGGGCGAGGCATGCCGATGGATGACTTGGCAAAGAATGCCTGATCCTGGTTAAACGACCGGGGAGCATGGTTGGCGCGTCACGGGGCTCTTGCATTCAGCTTCGCTCCGTATGCGCCGACCAAGACCACCGGTCTGAAGTTGCACGCCTGGTGACTGTTGGCCGGAGCTGACGGCAGGACCTGTCTGTTTGTTTGGGCCATCCTTCGCTTAGAAGATCCCCAAACCGATTTCGCCGACATGGCGTTCGGTGTGCTATTCGTCCATATCCCAACAATGAGGTCCTGAAACCATGAAGAAGCTCGTCATCACGTTAAGTGAAAGCCAGCGCGACAATGTCGATATGCTGGTGCGCGAGATTGAAGAGGTGGAAGGCGTCAAAGTGACGGGAGCTGCCGGACCCTTCATCGATCTTGAGGTGGAGGGAAACTTCAATGCTGAGCAACAGGCGGGTGAGCCGGTGGCCTCTCCCCTTGGACGTCTGGTGCAAAGTCGCAGTCTGAAGCTTTCCCCGGTTTCCGAACCGCAACTGATGGAGCCAATATCTCCCATGAGCAGGCTGCCGATGGATGGCAAATCGGAAGGCAGCACCGATTAGGCGGGCACGCCCGCAATCAAAAGCTTGCGCGTCTTAGCGGCGGGGGTCGGTTTCGATGACGCAGAGCTTGTCGGCAAACGAGATAAGCCAGTCCAGACCCTGTTCGATCTCCGGATGATCGTCACGGTGATCGAGGCATTCTGCGTCAAACAGAAGTCTTATCTGCGGCCAGGCTTCGCAGAAGTCACTCATGTCTCTGATTTCGCGCACGCGCTGCAGAGCTGCGTCAATTTCCGGGCGTTCAGCCAACACTTGATGTCCTGTCCAATACAACTGACGGGCACAAGATTATTGCCAGCGGGGTAGGGGTGGGCGTGAAATAAACGTGAATGACCTTTTCAACACTTGATAATCTGGGAAGATGAAGTGGGGGCAATAGGTTAACGACGTCATGGGGCTGGCACGTTCCGTGCGGAAGCAGAGCGGTGTTGGGGGACCGGTTCAGATGGCAAAGGAAGAAATTTTGGAAGTTCGTCTGTTCGGTGCATTCTCAATGCAGTGGGAAGACGGCACCCCCGTTTACGTCAGCTCTATAAAGGCGCGCGCCTTGATTGGCCTGCTGTGCCTTGCGCCCGCCGGGACGCACTCAAGAGCTTGGCTTCAGGAATGCCTTTGGGGGCGTGCTCACAATCAGACCGACCGCATCAATCTGCGGCAGGCGCTGACGAAGTTGCGCAAGGAGTTTGGGCCCCGCTTCGACGACGTATTCACGCTCACGACGGCGGATGTCGCCATCAATCTCGACAGGTTGAGGCTTCTGGGCGACCGCCGTGACGGTCGCCTGCTGGAAGGCATCGACATCGCCGAGAGCATCTTTCAAGGCTGGTTGGAAGATAAGCGCGAGGCAAGTACGGATCTGGGGCCGGTCCTGAAGCAGCCCTTGCGGCGGCCGGAAGAATTGCTGCCTTCACTGGCCGTCTTACCATTGATGGCCGTGTCCGGCGCTGATGTGGAGAGCCATGGTGGCGACATGATCGCTCTTGAGGTGATCCGCGCTTTGTCCCGCTCCAAGCTGATGAACGTCGTCTCGCATCTCTCGAGCCGACAGTTTCAGGTCCGCACCATCAGTCTGGGAGAGGTGCGAGAAAGCCTGCAGGTCGACTACGTGATGAGTGGCACGGTGCGACTGTCTGGATCGCACGTAAACCTCGAGGCTGAACTGCTGGATGCCGAAACAGGGCGCATTCTGACCTCGCTTCCCTTTGAAACGCGGCTTGACGATCTGCTCGCCGGCCGGTCCGAAATGATCCGCAAGCTGAGCAACACCATTGGCCAGGCGGTGCTGTCGGCCTCGGTGGAACTTGCCCAGAATACACCTCTCCCCGATGTTCCCGCCCATGCTCTTTTGATGTCGTCGATCAACCTGATGCATCGGCCCGACATCGCACCCTTCGCCCGCGCGCGTCGAAACCTCGAGGCGTTGACGTCGCGACTTCCCACCCACTCCATTCCCAAGGCCTGGCTGGCAAAATGGTATATTTTGGCCATCGCGCAGAACTGGAGTTCGGACGTGTCAGTGGACACGTTGATGGCTGCCAAATGGGCCAACGAGGCTCTTGAGGCCAATCCAACCTGTTCATTCTCGCTGGCCATTGATGGCATGGTGCAGAACCAGAATATTCAGCAGATCGACAAAGCCCGGGAGCGGTTTGACGACGCGCTCGAGATCGATCCAAACAATGCGATTGCCTGGCTTCTCAAAGCGCGGTTGCATTCGTTTACGGGAAGCTCGGCGGACGCGGTCAAATGTGCGCGGCAGGCCAATCTCCTGTCACCGGTGGACCCCAACCGCTACTTCTTCCAAACCATCACTGCCACAGCCTACTTGGCCAACAATGAGCCTCGCAAAGCGCTTGACCTTGCGAACAGGTCCCTCGCCAGCAATCGGACGCACGCATCGACGCTGAGGGTCAAAACCATCGCTCTCGAGCAGTTGGGTGAACACCATGAAGCTGCGCAAGTGGCCCAATCCATTTTGAAGCTGGAGCCCAGCTTCTGCATTGAAGCCTATCGCAAAAGTCACCCCGCGACCGAGTTTTCCATTGGCGGAATCTGGGCGGACGCCTTGCGGTCCGCAGGCATCCCGGAGCGGTAAGCCCATCCACATCACAACCTCTTGCAGCAATTGGAGTTCGCAATGGCAACCACTTCCACCTTGACGGGCGCGACAGGAGCGACCGGAGCAACTGGTGCTACAGGCGCCACGGGTGCCACCGGTGCAAGCGGCCTGAGTGCGGTGACCGGCGCCACAGGCGCGACGGGGGCGACAGGTGCCACCGGCGCGGCAACCACTGCAGGTTCATACTCACCAGCTTTGGCCAACGCGCTGTTGGGCGCGCGCGATGCGATAAAGGGACCCATCACCAGCAATGGGCTGATTCCTCCCAATCAGAAGCAGAATTCTCCGGAAAACCTCTCCAGATGGTCGTTGGCCATTCGCGAGATGACCATTTTGCACGAGCTTCAATCCCATCTCTCGGTCGTGCCGCAGATGGCTCAGAACGCCGACGCAGATGATCAAGGTGGCGTTACCCTCCATCATGTCGAAACGACCGCCGGCAGTCATGGACTGAACCTCAGCACGGCGCCGGTTGCATCCTTCGTCCGCCCCAGCAATGGCTTTCTGTCCGTTCAAACCAAGCGCGTGAATTTCGATGCTGATCTCCGGGCTGATCGCATGGATGAGATCCTGACCCAGACGGGATATCCCACGCCCTTTTTCAATCTGATTGCGGGCATGCATCCGGGGCAGAAGCGCCACACCCACGAACTGGTGGGTATCACCCAGTCAGTCGTGAGCAGCATTGTGCTGTCGATCAAACATGTTCTGGCGGTGCCGCGTCCCGACACCTTCTCACACCAGATCCAGCCGGCCATACCGACGCCAGGCCACGGTACTTTGCCCAGCGGTCATGCGGCGGAGAACTTTGCTGTTGCGGTGGTTCTCGCTCACCTGCTCAAGGACAGAGCCGTTGATGGTTCTCTGGCGAACATGCTGCTTCGTCAGGCGGCGCGCATCGCCGCCAACCGCACCGTCGCGGGTGTGCACTTCCCAATCGATTCTGTTGCGGGCGCAATGCTCGGCATTGCCATGGGCCAATATCTGGTGGGCCGGGCAGAGCAGACCCTCTGCATCAGAGAAGCGAGGTTCCAAGTGACGGCAGATGATTCCGCTGGCGAGGGATTCGATTTCTCGGCGCGCGACTATCTGATTGAAGACCTTCAGAACAAGGAGCCCGAGAACCCGGACATCGCCAACGCCGTTACGTTTGGCTCCGCAGTCACAATGACTGAAGGCTCTGAGAGCCCCTTTAGCTGGCTTTGGAAGTCAGCCCGTGCGGAATGGGCGTGATCCATGGTTCACTCAACCCGGTATAAGCTCGTCCCGGAGCAGCCAACCGACTTCTTTCCGCCGGGCGGCGAAGATGAAATCTGCTTCACAGATGCCTACTCACAGTGGTCGGCGGGCATCGGCAGCAAATATGATCTGGTCGACCGTCTGACGACCGAGGGCGGTGAAGACTATAACTTCTATGCCTATCTGACGGGTTTGCTCGGGGGTATAGAAACCTTCTCGCTGTCGCAGAACGCATTTCGTTGCCGAAGCCGGAGCGAACGTCCGGTCCTTCGGGCAAGGTCGCGTGATGAGCGGACCGGGCAAGCTGACCCCAAGAGCGGCTTGCTGGCTCGGCTGCCCCTCAGGGCCGCTGCCGTCAACGGCGACTATCAACCAAACCCAACACAGTTGAACGAACTGTCCTTCGCTGATCGCTCAGACGATCTCGATCCCGGCAGTGCACACAAACCGGCGGACAAGATTGTCGTCTTGGGCATCATTGATGACGCTATCAACTTTCTGCATGACCGTTTTCAGAGCGGTGACGGAAAGTCTCGCATCGATTCCGTCTGGGTGCAGGACGCGGACTGGGCCGGACAGGGTTTTCTGCCCTTTGGCCGGGAGTTCTCGAACCGCGACATCAACGCGCTTCTGGCGGAGCGCAAACAATCCAGCGACCTGGAACTTCTCCAGTCGGTTGGCGTGGTCGGCACTCATGCGAAAGGCTACCACCCCAGCGCGCTTCAGTTTGGCGGCAGCCATGGCACTCATATTGCAGACCTTGCAGCAGGGTATGATGGTTCGGACAGTGCCGAACAGGATACCGCTCTGTTCCGACGGATGATGTGTGTTCAGCTTCCGCTGCTCGCGACGCTGGACACATCAGGGCACAGCTTGATCGGCCTGATCATTGAAGCCGCCAGGCACATCTTCAAAAGAGCCTTTGCCCAGAGCTGCCACTATGGAAGCCCCCTGCCGGTTGTCATCAATCTCAGCTACGGCTTCCGGGGCGGCCCTCGAAACGGACTGCATCCCGTGGAGCGCGCGCTCCGCGCATTGTCCATCCAGTATCGCAAGGATTGCATTGCACAGTTCAACGGCGTTGAGCCATCTGTCGAAGTTGTGCTTCCCGCGGGCAACGGCCATTTGAGCCTGGGGCAAGCAGCCCCTGACGCCGCCAGCGGTGATGGCTCGCAGGAACTGGCCGTTACCGCAAAAATCAAGCGCGATGACCGGACGCCAACCTTCATCGAGGTGTGGGCGCCCCGCAACACTGAAAGCGTCAGGCTCAAACTTACTCTGCCTGGTTCTGAGGAACTGCCATCTCCTGACCCGGCCGGCTGGATTACGCTCAGCCGTGAGAATCTGGAGCAGGCTTGGCTTCTGACCCAGTCGAACGCTGGTAATCCGGATGATGATCAGGCCATTGGGCGTATCAAGATGGACAGTCCCAACGAGATGTCTATGGCGAGGGCGGATTGTGATCCGACCGGCGACAACACCCACTGGCGGATATTGGTCGCTTTGGCTCCAACAGAGTGCCACGATGTCAGGAAACCGGTGGCGCCCGTCGGCCACTGGACGCTGCGGGCAGAAGCCAAGCTTTCTGCGGGTCAGTCTCTTCACGCATGGATCCAACGCGATGAACCCGTTTCCGGCTTTGCGTCAGGGGCTCAGCAGGCGCAATTCGCCGACGATGTCTATGAGGCAAACAGCCGTTTGGAGAATGGTGCTTTTCGAGTGGTTGATGTCGAAGGCCAGACAGTGCGGCGGGATGGAACCCTGTCCGGCATCGCATCTGAGCCTTCATCAAGCCAATTGGATGACGAAGCCTCCGGTGGCGTTCAATCGAAACCATCGATCAGCGTGGCCGGATATGTTTGGCAAACGCAGGATTTGGCAATTTACTCAGCAGCCGCTCTGACCGGCAGAGAGGGGCCCGTCGTCGCTGCTGTGTCCGACAGGTCGCCCGTCAGTCGTGGGGTTTTGGCCGCCGGTACCAACAGTGGTTCGTCATACACTCAACCCGGGACCAGCGTAGCGGCGCCGCAGGTCACCCGGGTCCTGGCCGATCAGATGGCTGTGAAACGAAGTGGGTTCAACGGCGCTGAATTCCTTCTCAATACCAGCAATTCTGATGCAAGCACCGACGCGCGCACCGAACGTCTGCGCGGGCATCTTCTGCCCTTTGGCAAGCTGGGCACGGAGGGCGATATCCGGGGAGTGACACGATGAGCAAGGCAAGCAAGGCTTCTTCGAAGGCGAAGAAAGACAAGGCAGTCGATCCATCCAAGACGCTGGGCGCCGCACCAAGCCTTGCGGGCCGCATCCTGAACGTTTTACCCGACGCGACGGATCTGCGAGATCGCATCTATGAGCCTTCTCTTCTCGATCTCAAGCTGAAGCTGGACCCACCAGACCACCATTTGAGCCCCATCCGCGACCAGGGGCGGGAGGGAGCTTGCACAGGCTTTGCGCTGGCCAGTGCCGTCACTTTGATGAACCGTGCGCGCCACGGGCGGGTCAATCCTCAAGCCGAAGTGCCGGTGTCCAGCCCGCGCATGCTCTACGAGATGGCCAAGATCAATGATGAGTGGCCGGGCGAGGATTATGAGGGATCCAGCATTCGCGGTGCCTTGAAGGGTTTTTACCACAACGGAGCCTGCAGTGATGCGAAGGCGCCTTACAAAGACGGCGAGAAGAACTGGTTTTTGACCGTCGATCAGGCGAAGGATGCGAGGGCTGTTGGGCTCGGAGCCTATTACCGTCTCCGGCCTGAGATCATAGATTATCACGCCGCTCTCAACGAGGTCGGCGTCATCTATGTTTCGGCGAACATTCACCGAGGATGGCAGCGCCCGCCTCGTGGGGACATCAAGCCGTCGCACCTCACTGAGGGAGGGCACGCTTTCATCATCGTTGGTTACGATGATCACGGTTTCCTCATACAGAACTCGTGGGGCGAGGATTGGGGAGGCTTTCAGGGTCGTCCGGGCATCGCTCGCTGGTCCTATGAAGACTGGTCCGCAACCGTAATGGACGCCTGGGTGCTCCGGCTTTCCGTTCCGACGCCGGATGCGTTCGACCTGACAATCGCCGACCCAACACCTCAAGCCGAAAACCTGTTCGGCGCAGAGAACGCCAGATCCCCGCGAAATGAGGATGTGGTTGGACATATCATCCATCTCAACGATGGAGTGCTGGTGGAGAGAGGCAAATATCCGACGCCGATCGCAACCATCCGGGAAACCGCCAACTTCCTGGCTGACGAAACTCTGACCGCAGAACGCGGCTACAAGCATCTGATGTTTTATGCCCATGGAGGGCTGAACAGCGCCGGCGCCTCCGCCAACCGGGTGAGGAAGATGAAGGAGGTGTTCAAGCGCAACGGCATCTATCCCATCCATTTCATGTGGGAGACCGGCTTCTTTGAGTCTCTCAAGGACGTGCTGTTTTCCGCTCACAAGCGAGCAGAAGGGCGTGTCGGCGGTGTGTCGGATTTTACCGATCGCGTTCTGGAGGCCATGGCGCGCGGACCCGGGACCGCCATCTGGCGGGATATGAAGCGTGATGCAGATCACAGTTTCAGACCGTCCGGGGGTGGCCGCAAGGCACTCAAGATTCTCCTCGAGGCCAACGCTCGGCGTTCAATTCCCCTCAAAGTTCACCTGGTGGGGCACAGCGCCGGCTCGATATTGCTGGCGCATCTCTTGGACACGCTGGACACCGTCAATCCACTCAAAGAGCCGGTGCAGTCATGCTCGATTATGGCGCCAGCCTGCACGCTCGATCTGTTTGAAAAGAGCTATCACCCGAAGATTGGAGTGACCGGCAAGGCCACCGGTATCTCCCGGTTGATCCAATACAATCTGATCGATCAGCGCGAACTGGACGACAGTGTCGGCCCATATCGAAAATCGCTGCTCTACTTCGTATCGAATGCCTTTGAAGATGCCCGAAAAATGCCTTTGCTCGGTATGGAGATCTTTGAAGACCAGGTGCCAAGGAAACCCGCGCACGCCCTCCACTATGCGGGCCGAGCGTCCAACATCACCGACAGCGACACCCATGGCGGCTTCGACAATGACCGCAAGACGATGAACCACATTCTCAAGTCAATTCTCGGCAAAAAGCCGTCTACCGCCAAAGGCTTCCAGCCTGAGGACATGGTCGGCTACTGACGGTGCAGCGCCTTTTCATCAGCTATTTTTGAGGAGTAGAAGTAATGCAAAGAACGCCCAGTAGCGATGATGAGCCACTGGACCGTCTTTTCAAGCTCTTGCCTGCAGAATCGACTGCTGCCTTTCTGCTACTAAGGGGGCTGTTTCCAGTTGAATCTACCAGGGACAGCATAATTGTTGAGATGGGTATCCTATACGGCCTGACTGCATTGATAGTCGTTCTTACGCCTTTTCTGTTGAGGCGTGTTTGGAACGTGCGGGATGTAAAGATAATTGCTTTTATGACAATGACTTTCATCATATGGGCGCTCAACATAGACATTGAGCGAGTTGTGCTTGCAAGCGAGTATCTAATTCAAGATGTCTGGTCGGGGTTTGAGTTTGTTCTCAATCCTTTGTTGTTGAAGGGTCTGTTGATTGTTTGGGCGGTTACACTTGTGCCTCTCGTCATTCCGAAAAAGACTGTGTGAGGCGAGAAAATGAGACGCTTTATTATGTTGTCGACGGCTGCAGCCACAGCGGCAATCGGCTGTGTTATGGTACTGGTTGCTACACAGCCTGTTTACGCCGATGAGCGCGATTGCAAGACCCCACGGTTTGACACCCGAGTGAGCAATTTTATGTCGAAGGGCGGTGTCGGCAGTGTCGGCTTTGCGTTCAGCAAAAGACCACTCAAGGTTCAAGTGGTTTCCAGTGGCGCGTGCTACAAGTTGCAGAAGAGTTTCCGTAGGAAGAGGGTCTACTTCTTCTTCAATCATCTCACCACGTCTGATGAGCGATATGCCACGTTTTTGGCAACGCAGATTGTCAAAAAATACAAGAACTTACGTTTCGCAGACGAACGCGTTACCGGTATCAGAAAGGGGGCGTGGTTTCGTAGGATTGATGGTGGAGCAGAAGATTTGGCCCAAATAGGAAGCATGCTCGCATTCGACAGCGTCTCACCCGAACGTTTTGGTGAATTGCACAGGGCTAATCCCTTTGATGAGGTGCCTCTAATCGATAGCTTCCGGGGCCGTTTTTGGCATGGAACTCCAATGGAAGCGGATGTGGGATCCCTTGATCGACTGTCCTACTGGTCCAGTCAGATTGCTGATGATCCATCCACTAAAGTTGAGAACTACCTACTACGTTTCGAGGCTCTTGCTAGCGATGAAAAGCCCGAACAGAACGGACGCGGAATTCCCTTCAACACGCGGTTCCATTCCGATATGGAGTATATGCACGTTAAAGTGCACTCGCCAGCCGACGGAGGCATTCAGCTGAACTTCCGCCTCGAATAACCCAATTTGGCTGTTTAGGGCAGGCGCTGCTTGGCACTTTCACACAACACGGCAGGTTAGGCGTTGCCGCTTACTGTCAATCACTGTGCTGGCTAAATCACAGCGCGGTCCATGCTGCGTCTTGTTTTGCGGACGCGACCGCGGCTTCGATGAACTCGACGCCTCTCACTCCATCCGCAATGCCCGGCAGATGCTGCGGGTGCGAAGGGTTGTCGCTGATGAGTGTGTCGGCAATCTCGGTGTAAAGACTGGCAAATCCCTCGAGGTAGCCCTCAGGATGGCCAGCAGGGATCCGCACCGAGACAAGCGGCCCCGCCGCGAAACCGCCTCCGTTTCGAGTGATGCGCCGCTCCGCCTCGCCAAGCGGCGTGAAGAACAATTCGTTCGGGTTTTCTTGGCTCCAGCGTATGCCGCCTTTCTCGCCATAGATACGCAGGCGCAGGCCGTTCTCATGACCCACCGCAACCTGAGAGCACCACAACACGCCGCGGGCGCCTTCGCCATAGCGCAACAGGATGTGGGCGTTGTCGTCGAGGCTGCGTCCTTCGCCAAAACATTGCAGATCAGCTGCCAGCGCCTGGGTTTCCAAGCCCGAAACATACTCCGCCAGATGAAAGGCATGGGATCCGATATCGCCCACTGAGCCGCCGCCGCCTGAGCGTTTGGGATCTGTGCGCCACTCGGCCTGTTTCAGCCCCTCGGTTTCAACTGACGTGGCCAGCCAGTCCTGGGCGTATTCCGCCTGCACGACGCGTATCTTGCCCAGATCTCCATTGGCGACCATCTCGCGGGCCTGCCGAACAAGCGGATAGGCGCTGTAATTGTAGGTCACAAACAAGCGCGTCCCTGTCTCTTCGCGCGCCGTCTGGGCAATCGCTTTCAATCGACGGGCATCCTCAAGATCCGACGTCAGCGGCTTGTCGCAGATCACGTGAATGCCGCGGCGCAGAAATTCGCGGGCGGCGGCATAGTGCATGTGGTTGGGCGTGACGATGGAAACCACATCAATGCCATCCTCGCGGGCCGACTCCCGCTCAGCCATCATCCGAAAATCATCGTAAGACCGATCGGCTGCGACGCCCAACTCCTCAGCAGAAGCGCGCGCCTTCTGTGGTGTTGAAGAGAAAGCACCGGCCACAAGTTCGTAGCGATCATCAATCCTGCTGGCGATGCGGTGCACCTGGCCGATAAACGCGCCTTGGCCACCACCCACTTGCCCCAGTCTCAGTCTGCGCGTCATCACAGGCCCAACATCCGTCTGTTGGCATCATCGTCCTGCTCGGCACCGGCAAAGTCGTCAAACGCTCGAGGTGTGACGCGAATCATATGGTCCTTCACAAAGGCGGCGCCTTCGCGCGCTCCGTCCTCGGCGTGCTTGATGGCGCACTCCCACTCGACAACGGCCCAACCGTCGAAATCATATTGAGCCAGTTTCGAAAAGATGGCTCCAAAGTCCACTTGTCCGTCGCCAAGCGAGCGGAACCTGCCGGCACGCTCAAGCCATGACTGATAGCCACCATAGACTCCTTGTCGGCCCGTGGGCCGGAACTCGGCATCCTTGACGTGAAACATGCCGATGCGTTCGTGATAGATGTCGAGATTGTCGAGGTAGTCGAGCGCCTGAAGCACATAGTGGCTTGGATCATAGAGCATCCGTGCGCGCCCGTGATTGCCCACCCGTTCCAGGAACATCTCGTAGCTGATGCCGTCATGCAGATCTTCGCCCGGATGGATCTCGTAGCAAATGTCGACACCGTTCTCTTCGGCGTGGTCCAGGACAGGCCGCCACCGCGCGGCCAGTTCGTCGAATGCGGTCTCGATCAGTCCAGGTGGCCGCTGCGGCCAGGGATAGATATAGGGCCAGGCCAAGGCGCCGGAGAAGCTGGCCATGGCGCGAATGCCCATATTGCGTGAAGCGGAAATGGCCGCCCGTACCTGCGAGACAGCCCATTCCTGGCGGGCCGCCGGATTGTTGTGCACGCTTGGGGGCGCGAAGGCATCGAATGCCGTATCGTAGGCTGGATGCACCGCCACGAGCTGGCCCTGCAAATGTGTCGATAGCTCGGTCACTTCGACACCATTGGCTTTGGCAACTCCGATGATGTCGTCGCAATAACCAATGGATTGGGCGGCGGTTTCCACGTCGAAAATGCGTCCATCCCAGCTGGGAATTTGAACCCCGAGATATCCGCAGTCTGCCGCCCATCGGGTGATGCCGTCCCAGCTGTTGAACGGTTTTTCGTCGGAAACGAACTGAGCCAGGAACAGGCCTGGTCCCTTCAGCGACTTCATGATTGGCTCCTCCCAAAGCTGCCTCAGCATTTGCCCGACCGCCAGGGATTGCAACAAGGCTCTGTTTCGTTTTGGGTAAATTTGAGAAATCAGGAGTGATTTGCACAGTGCGACTTTCCGAGAAGAGCCGCTTCATTGTTGGGGCGACAGCGGGTAGCGGCGCAGTGGCAGCCATCAGTGCTCATAGTGGGGCTGACTTCCTGCTGGCGATCAATGCGGCGCGCCTGCGCAACATGGGAGCACCTTCCATTGCCTGCATGCTTCCGATCTTTGATGCTGCTGACGCCGTGAATTCCTATGCCGACAATGAGTTGCTCGCGCAGGTGGATATACCAGTGCTGCTGGGAACAACTTGCTGGTCCCCAGACTTTGAACCCGCGTCCACCGCCAAGGACGTTCTGGAGCGAGGGTTCGCCGGCATCGTCAACTTTCCTCCGTCCTCATTCTACCCCGATAGCGTTCAGCGGCGCCTTGAAGTGGCTGGTGTCGGTTTCTCGGCTGAAATGTCCATGCTGGCCGCAGCTCAAAAGGCGGGCTGCATTGCCCTCGCATATTGCCGAACGGTCTCTCAGGGGCGGCAGGCAGCGCTGGCAGGCATCGACAACATTCTGCTGAACTTTGGCTGGAATCGGGGCGGGCGGCTGTCACCCAGCGCGGAGGACACGCTGGATGAAGCTGCGGCGATTGCTGCAAGCTTCGCTCGTCAGATGCGCCGTATCCACCCGGATGCCTGTCTGCTTCTGGAGGGCGGGCCCGTTGAAACGGCATCGGACCTGGAAGCGGTTCTCAAGCATGCTGACATCGACGGGTACATCGGCGGGTCAACGTTCGAACGCATGCCCGTAGAGAAGTCGATCTCCGACCGGATTGCGTCGTTCAAGCTGGCCAAGAACCGGCGGCCAACCGGTCAGCCATCGGACCGTCAATTGCTGGCCTTTGGAGAGCGTGCCGGATTTGTGGGCTCCGAAAAGCCTCTGGTCGAGGCCCTTGGAAAGCTCCGGGCCGCCCGTGACTCAACGGCCCAACTGGCATTCGTCCACGTTCCCCAGGGCGAGAGCTTCGAACCGCCGCTGACGGCGATGACCAGCGATTACGCCGTGGGAGGCGCTGAGCGGGGACGCACGTCGCTCCGCGTTCTGGATCTCAGTGTGCCGTCTCAACTGGCCCCATCCAAGGCTCAACCCGATCTCTTTGGCCGACACGGCTATTGCAATGACGGGCAACTGGACCTTCTGGTTCTTCGACATTGCGAACAGTTGGATGCCGGAATTCAGGCGCGGCTCGCCGCACACGTCATCTCGCGATCTGTCGAGGAGCAGCCCTTTGGGCCGCGCCTCCTGATGCTGTCCCACATCGATCCAAGAGACGAATCTGGTGCGTTTGAGGACAGCTTTCGGAAAATGGCCTTGAGCTCTTTGATCGCCATGCCGCATCTTCATCAGAGGCCTGAGGATATCGAGACCCTGTTGAACAACAGCATGGAGAAACATAGGTCTGGCCCGGGACTGGTCTTCTCGCCAGCGGCATTGCTGCGGCTGAAGAGCTATGATTGGCCGGGCAACACAGCCGAGTTGATTGCGGTGTGTGCAGCCCTCGCTAACGCCGCCGGGCGCCGGCCGGTCAGCAGCGACGATGTTGATCTTGTTCTGGCGCATCAGGCGCAGTCGACCGGTATCGCGCAACAGCGCCGGAGTGATCGAAGACAGGCGGTGGTGGAAGCCTTGAAACGTAACGGGTTCAGAAAGGGGCAAACCGCACAGGCCTTGGGCATCAGTCGCAAGACGCTGTACAATTGGATGAAAAGAGAGGGGCTCAGCTAAGCCGGCATTTCGAGCAGTGCGCTCACGCCGAGAGCGGCGGGATTGTTGGGCAAATGCCGCTCCGGCCCACCGTGTAAGATGATGGGCGTGGTTGCTCCGAGGGCGTCCCGAGCCTCTTCAAGATGGCCATCGCGAACCCGCTGAACGTCCTGTGCTGAGCGGATCACGAACAGAGCTGCATCCAGTTGGAGACCATCGAGCAATGAGAGCGATTGTCCCACATCCATCGTGGCCATCACCTTGAAGCCAGCCTTGTGAAACTCCGCCAGACGTTGGTATTCGCGGCTGGCGCCAAGGCCGACTTCGGCAAGACTATCTGCGAAGCTATCGTCGAACATGGCCCCGGTGGGGAAATTCGTGATCCATCCCGTCAGCTGCTCCGGGCGCGCCGAGCGAGGCAGCACGGGGAAGCTGCTTCCCATCCAGATGCCGAGACATGCGCCCGAGCGTTCTTCCTGTGAAAGTCTGAGATCTGACGCAGAGAAAGTCGGTCTCACGCCGGAGCTTGGGAGCAGCAATGCGGTAGCTGGGTCGAGGAGGTCGTTGGCCGTGAAAGGGCGTCGTGTAAGGAGCTTGTGCGGGAGTTCGACCGCAGGACTGCTGATCTCCCGAACAGGCCATTCAAGCGTTTCCATCCAGAATTACCCCAATTTACCCATATCAGTTCGGAATCCGCCTTGTGGAGTCCCGTCCAACCGTTCGAACGTCAGACAATCAGTTTGACACGTTCGTAGGGAGGATGAGCGCTTGTCAAAGCTCTTTTCGGCTTTGCCCCGTTTTGCAGGGCTCTGCCAGACTCTTGGACATGCGCTCGGCGTGCACCATAACCGCCAGACCTCTTGTGGCCACGGTGGTCTTGGCGGTTGGCGTGTGCGTTGGCAGGCCCTCGCGTCACAACCGTGGGCTGGGTGGCCCGTGGCATGACGAGAAGCCCACCGCGCAGCAATGTAGTGATGTTTGGCTTTGCAGGCGCAGCGATTGTCCTTGCCTATCTTGTCTTTGCTGTGTGGCCCGATTGGCTTGTGGATGTCCTTGGCCGCAAGAAGACCTTTGTGAACACCTTGCTGAACGGGCTGACGCTGGCCGGTCTCTACTTCCTGGTGGCATCCGGCTTCACGCTCGTGTTCGGCCTCATGAGGAACGTCAATCTCGCCCACGGCTCCATGTATCTGCTGGGGGCCTATGTCGGTTACGAGGCTGCTGCGGCGACGGGCAACTGGTTCATTGGCGCGGCCATCGCATTTCTGGCCATGGCTGCCATTGGGGCGGCGCTTCAGGTCATTGTCTTCCGCAGGATGCAGGGAGATGATCTGCGTCAGACGCTCATCACCATAGGCATCTCCATCGTGGCCGCCGATCTTATGCTGGCTGTGTGGACGGGCACCACCTACCAGTTTGATCCGCCGACTTGGCTGTTTGGTGCAGTGGAGCTGCCTATTATCTCGGTGATCAAATCCAGCGGCGCTGCGGTTATGATCAAGTACCCCGTCTACCGCTTGTTCGTTCTGGCCATCGCCGTGGCAGTCGGCATTGGGCTTTGGCTGTTCCTCAACCGCACTCGCGTCGGCATGATGATCCGGGCAGGCGTGAACGACCGGGACATGCTCGCCGCCAGCGGCTTCAACGTGCAATTGGTCTTCGCGGCGGTGTTCGCCATCGGCGCTGGTCTCGCTGGCTTTGCCGGTGTGATCGGGGGCACGGCGCTCTCCATCGCGCCGGGCGAAGATGTGCGCTACCTGCTGGCGTCCCTCATCGTTGTCATCGTCGGAGGCATGGGATCCATATCTGGCGCCGCGGTCGGGGCCATTCTCATCGCCATGGCCGAGCAGTTTGGTCTGGCGTATTTCCCGACCTACGGCGTTGTGCTGACCTTCGTGATCATGATCATCGTGCTCGCCGTTCGGCCCCAGGGTCTGATGGGAGTGAAGGCATGAGCAGTCTGCGTCAGCTGCCCAGCTATGTGTGGATCGTGCTCGCGGTCCTGCTCCTGTTTCCCTTTGCGGCGACGGAATTCTTTGTGCTCCAGATCGGAGCCTATTCCATGATTTTGGGCATTCTGGCCCTCTCGCTCATGTGGCTCGCCGGTTATGGGGGCATGGTGTCGTTGGCTCAGGTCGCCATTGCAGGATTGGGCGCGTACATGCTGCCCATCCTCGGTACGAACACGCAGGATGTGATGGGCCTCGGCTGGCCATGGTGGCTGACAGTGCCGGCAGCGCTCCTAGTCTCGGTCATCTTTGCGGCCTTTATTGGCGCTGTCGCGGCACGCACCGAGGGCATCTACACTTTGATGATCACGCTCGCCTTCTCGGTCGTGGTCTTCTATTTCGCGCGTCAGAACTACACGCTCTTCAACGGCTTCACCGGCTATGCGGGCATTGAGCCGCCTACGCTTTTTGGCGTCTACTGGCGTGACCCGGTGCCGTTTTACTACCTGGTGCTGGCTCTGGCTGTGGCGCTCTATGCCTTTGTTACCTACGCCGCCCGTTCTACCTTCGGGCTCTCGCTTCAGGCCGTGCGGGACAATCCCAGGCGGCTGGGCGCGCTGGGCTTTGATGTCACGGCTCACCGCATCTTTGCATTTGCCGTGTCGGGGCTGATCGCCGGTATCGGTGGCGTGCTTCTGGTCTGGTTCAACGGGCGCATCGCGCCGAGCTCCATCAGCATCGACATCACAATCGACATTCTGGTCATCGCGGTGGTCGGCGGTTTGCGCCTGCCCATCGGCCCCTTCATCGGCGCGCTGGCCTTCGTGCTGCTCGACAATTTCGCCATCGACCTGATCAATCGCGAACGCTTCAACACGGTCATCGGGATCGTGTTCCTGCTGATCGTGTACTTCTCGCCCGACGGGCTGCTGGGGCTCTGGGAGAAATATCGCCCCCGCAGACGCACGCCTTCTCGTGCACCCGTTCAAGCGACCCCCGAGGTGGAGCCAGCCGAATGAGCTGCGTGGCCACCCGTTACATCCAAACAGTCAACCAGGGAGGAGACTGAGATGAGAAAGACCACAATGATTACGGCAGCCCTCGCGCTGAGCCTTTCGGCCAGCGCAGCATGGGCCGATACGCTGAAGATCGGCGTTTTGGCGACGCTCGAAGGTCCGTTCACCGTATTGGGTGAAGACGGTGTGCGTGGAGTCGAGCAGGCGGTTGCCGGTGCCGGTGGAATGGTCGCCGGAGACAAGATCGAGCTGATCGTCCAGTCCACCGACACGACGCCGGACAGTGCTATCCGTGGTGCTCGGAAGCTCATCGAGCAGGACGGTGTTCAAGTGATCGTTGGCCCCCTTTCGGGCTCCGAAGGCATCGCCATCCGCGACTTCTCGAAAGACTATCCAAACGTTACGTTCCTCAACGGCGTTTCCGGCGCTCAGGACACCACGCTGCGTGAATCCTCCGAGAATTTCTTCCGCTTCAACACGGAAGGTGCACAATGGATGGCCGGCCTTGCCGAGTACATCTACAATGAGAAGGGCTATCGTAGCCTCGCTGTTGTGGCCGAAGACTACTCGTTCCCATACACACAAGTGTTCGGCATGCTGGAGCCATTCTGTCGTCTGGGCGGTGAAGCGGATGTTGAGAACCGCTTCTGGGTGCCGATTGGCAATAAGGACTATTCATCCGTTATCGCCGCCCTGCCTGACGAAGTGGACGCCATCTACGTCGCCCTGGGCGGTGCGGATGCTGTGAACTTCCTGACCCAATATCAGCAGGCCGGCGGTGAACTGCCGCTCGTGGGTGGCTCGATCACCGTGGACCAGACGGTGCTTGGCTCTGAGGGCCGGGTGCGTGATGCGGTCATCGGCACGCCATCGGCAGGCCCGATCTCCGGCACGTTCGATGGCGAAGCCTGGCTTGAGTTCGTAGCTGACTACAAAGAGATGCACGAGAACGGCTTCCCGTCCCCGTCGCTCTTTGCCCATGGTTACTACGTCAACACGTTGGCCCTGCTGACCGGTCTTGAGGCCGTAGGCGGCGATCTCAGCGATGGCGGTGCCAAGCTGCGCGAAACCTTGTCTTCGCTGGAACTTGAGACGCCGACTGGCACAGTGACGCTCGATGACCGCCGCCAGGCGATTGCCGACATCTTCGTCACTGAAGTGGCTGAGGATGCCGATGGCAACTTGGTCAACAAAACCGTGTCTGTGACCAAGGGCGTGAGCCAGACCCTTGGCCAGGATTACGAGAAGTTCCTCGAATACGGGGTCGTGTCCCGTGAGAACCCACCCTGCTGATCGGCAGGCCAAGTTCAAACTTCGATGGAACGAACCGACGCTCTCTCCCGGCTGCAGGCTTCAGGGCAATTTGCCCTGGAGCTTGAGGCTGTCTCCAAGCACTTCGGTGCTCTGGTGGCGCTGGCAGATATCAATCTGGCGGTGCGCGCGGGCGAGCGTCGGGCCATTCTTGGCTCCAATGGCGCGGGCAAAACGACTCTGTTCAATGCGATCACCGGAGACTTCCCGACGACCACTGGTCGCGTTCGGTTCTTCGGTGAAGATGTGACGGAGATGCCCGTGCAACACAGGATCCGGCGCGGCCTGCGCCGGACCTATCAGATCTCGCAATTGTTCGGTCAGCTCTCGGTGCTGGACAATGTGTTCCTCGCTTGCCGAGGTGTGGCGTCGAAGCGCTTCTCGCTGCGCCGACCCAAGCCTTCTGACCCACGACTGGAGCAGGCGGAGACGCTGATCGAAGCAGTACATTTGACCGATGCAGCGGACACCATCGTGGCGGAGCTGTCCTACGGCCAGCAGCGGCAACTCGAGATCGCCATGGCGTTGGCCGGTGCTCCGCGCTTTGTTTTGTTCGATGAGCCCGCCGCCGGGCTTTCGCCCACCGAGCGTACCGAATTGATTGATATCCTCGGCGCGCTGCCCGCCCACATGGGCTTCATCATTATTGAGCACGATATGGATGTGGCTCTGCGGGTCTCCGAGGCCGTCACCATGATGCACAATGGCCGGGTGTTCGCTGAAGGCACGCCCGAAGAGATCGAAAGCGATCCGGCCGTGCAGGAACTCTATTTGGGGAGCGGCCACT
>JBCBXA010000021.1:0-39809 GCA_039816825.1 Pseudomonadota bacterium
CAGCGTGCATCAGGTCGAAGCCCTTATTGATATCGTCCAGCCCCATGGTGTGGGTGATCATCGGGTCGATCTCAATCAGATTTTTGGTCTGGAGGAGGGGCTGGCTGTAACGGTCGAATTGTGCGGCGAAGCCAACGCCTTCTACGATCTGGATGAGCGCACAATCACAATGTGCGCCGAGTATGAGGATTGGTTCGCCGATCTCTATGACAGAGTGCAGTAGCCGCGAACCACAAGGGGAACTAGGCTAGAGCTTCAATGTGGGGGAGGTGAGGTCAAATGTCGGTCATGAACTATCTGAGATGTTGTGTGGCGGCGGCCATCTGGGCTGCGTTCACAGCGGGTGCCGCCGCTCAGTCGCTGGGCGAAGAACCGCCGCGCGGCAGTGAGCTCCGAAGGACCCTGCTGGACACTGTGCGCCCATCTGCCGAAGTGGACCTGGGCGTGCCTGTTGAGTTCGTCGTGCGCGAGCTTCGGGTTTCCGGACCGTGGGCGTTCTTCGCTGGTGATATGCAGAAACCCGGTGGCGTGCCCATACGTTGTGCCGAGATCCGCTATCCCGACGATTGCAGCCTGATGGATGGTTTTTCGATCTATGCTCTCATGTCGCGGCAAGGGAATCGCTGGCGGCTTCGCGACATGCATATCGGCCCCACGGATGTCAGCTGGTCCGCGTGGCCAGAGCAGTACGGTGTTCCCTGTCGGCTGGTCATGTGGGACGATTTTTGCCGCTAGCCCGGTGGCTGGCGTTTATGGCGCTGCGTGGCAGGAAGAGTGGCCAGCTTTGCCGGAGTGTGTCTGGACAGCGCCTCCGCCAATGGCGATAAGCAGCCATCAACGGACGGGAAACCCGCAATGAAGAAATTGATTGTGCAGGCGGTAAGCTGGTGGAACGGTGCCACGTGGGGCACGCGCTTCTTCACCTGGCGAAACGGCACCAAGGTGGGTGAAGACGAGTTTGGCAATGCTTACTATGAAGGCAGCGAGTTTTATGGCCGCAAGCGCCGCTGGGTGATTTATGCCGACTATGCAGAGGCCTCCAGCATTCCGCCGGGCTGGCACGGCTGGATGCACCACCGGGTCGACACGCCACCATCTGAGCAGGACTATAAGGCTCGTGACTGGGAAATGGGCCACAAGCCCAGCATGACCGGCACGGCAGCGGCCTATCGGCCTAAGGGTTCCATGCTAACGCCTGAAAGCAGACCGGAAGTGACGGGCGACTACGAAGCCTGGACACCCTGATCTCCGCCACGCAGTTCACCGGCTGTTCATGTGCCGTCTGCCACACTCTTTCCTCAAGGCCGTGCCACAGCCACAGTGTTTGGCATGGTCCTGACCAAAGGCAATCAAGATCGGCGTCCCACTGACATGCGACTGACCTCTATCCTTGCGGCTGTGATCGCATTAGCGGCATTTATCGTCTATGCGGTGCCAACGGCTGATGCCGCGCGCATCTCGAACCGCGTGGCCGTGTTCAGCGGGATCGACAAGATCACCGGTCGCATCACCACCTTTGATGTCTATATCGACGAAACGGTGCAGTTCGGCGCGCTGCAGGTGACGCCAAAGATCTGTTACACGCGCGACGAATCCGAGACGCCCAAGACCACCACATTCGTGCAAGTGGATGAGATCACGCTTGACCGAAAGATCAGGCGCATCTTCAACGGCTGGATGTTTGCCGACAGCCCAGGCCTGAACGCCGTTGAGCATTCGGTCTACGATATCTGGCTCAAGACCTGCAAACAGACGTCCGACACTGTTCCCCCGCCATCCTGATTGGATGCCATGGGCTTTCGCTGGTCGTCGAGGGCGGGCGGGTAGAAGTTGGCTTGTTCCTGCAACGCCAAATCCAGGATCTGTCGATAGTTGTTCGCGCTGATTTCGACCCCACCGAAGCGCGCCAGATGGCCAGTGATGAACTGCGTGTCCAGCAGGGCAAAGCCGCCCATTTTGAGCCGCGCCACCAGATGGACGAGCGCCACCTTTGACGCGTCCGTGGCAACCGAAAACATGCTTTCTCCGAAGAAGGCACCGTTGATGCGAACGCCATAGAGCCCGCCCACCAGTTTCTCATCCTGCCAACTCTCAATGCTATGGGCATGCCCCATCGCGTGAAGCTGTGGGTAGATGTCCAGGATGGCGCTGTTGATCCAAGTTGTCTCCCGGCCGGGGCGAGACGCGGCGCAGCCGGCCATGACCTCAGCAAACGCCGTGTCGACCCGGACCTCGAACTTGCCGGACTTCACAGTACGAAGAAGGCGGCGAGGTACGTGAAAATCATCAAGCGGAATGATCCCGCGAAGGGATGGTTCCACCCAGTGAAGGCCTTCATCTTCAGCTGACTCCGCCATGGGAAACAGACCGCAGGCATAGGCCTTCAGTACGAGCTCTGGAGAGATTTGCAGCGAGGGCGCGACGGGTCTGCTCATGGCGTTTGATAGCACCGCAGAACGTCGGCGCAACAAAGATGGACTAGCGTGTTGCGGCCAGCTTGACGCCAAAGGCGATGAAGATCGCGCCGGTGAAGCTCTTGAGCAATCGCTGGGTCAGCGGCTTCGCGACACGCGGCCCGACCCTGGAAAGCACAGCAATCATGCCCGAGAACCAGATGGCGTTCAGTGCGCAGTGGACGGCTACCAGGCTCGCAGCTGCCACCCATGCGCCGCTGCCTGCAGGAATGAACTGCGGAAAGGCTGCGAGATAAAACATCGCAGTCTTTGGGTTGAGCGCATTCGTCAGGAAGCCCTCGAGAAAGGCATTTCGATTGCGCTTTATGGAGCTGGTGCTGGGGGTTGGCTTGCTTTCAACGCTCTTTGTTGCGTCTATCAGTGCTCTGACACCCAGATAGATGAGGTAAGCCGCGCCGAGCAGCTTGAACGCTGTGAACAGTTGCGCAGACTGCACCAGCAGCGCAGCAACACCCATGATGGAAAGGGCACCCTGCAGGCAGAAGGCAGCAACGAAGCCTGCAATGTTCGCAAAGCCTGCTGATGGCGACTGGGTGGCAACCGTTTTGGCGACCAGCAGGCCGTTCGGCCCGGGCGACATGACGAGCAAAGCCGCCACAAACGCAAACGTCGTGAGGCTCTGCAGGTCGATCATGGCGGCTACTTCATCCCGAGATATTTTTCGAGCCAGTGAATGTCATAGTCGCCGGAGATCACGTCATCCTCTTTGGCCAGACGCTGGTGGAGTTCGATCGTTGTGTCGACGCCTTCAACCACAAACTCGTCCAGCGCTCTTGCTGTCCGCGCGATGGCTTCCTGACGATCTGCTCCATAAACGATCAGCTTGCCGATGAGGCTGTCATAGTAAGGCGGGATCCGGTAGTGCGTGTACGCGCCGGAATCGACGCGAACCCCCATACCGCCTGGCGGATGCCAGAATTTGATCTCTCCGGGCGAAGGCACAAAGGTCTCTGCGTGCTCGGCATTGATGCGGCACTCAATGGCATGGCCTTTAAGGGTGATCTCGTCCTGCGTGCGCGACAGGCCCATGCCCGCTGCCACCCGAAGCTGCTCCTGCACGAGATCCATGCCGGTAATCATCTCGGTGACCGGATGCTCCACCTGCAGGCGCGTGTTCATCTCGATGAAGTAGAACTCGCCGTTTTCGTAAAGAAATTCGATGGTGCCCGCGCCGGAGTAGCCAAGTTTGGCCACTGCGTCGGCGCAGGTTTTGCCGATTTCGGCGCGCTGCTCTGGCGTGATGACGGGCGAGGGCGCTTCTTCCCAAACCTTCTGGTGGCGGCGTTGCAGCGAGCAGTCACGCTCACCCAGATGAATGCCCGCGCCTTTGCCGTCTCCAAAGACCTGAATTTCGATGTGGCGCGGCTGGCCGAGATATTTCTCCATATAGACCGCATCGTCACCAAACGCCGCTGCCGCTTCCGTACGGGCGCTGTGCCACGCCTCGACCAAGTCGTCTTCGGTGTTCGCGACTTTCATGCCGCGGCCACCACCGCCGGAAGATGCTTTGATGAGCACCGGATAACCAATTTCAGCGGCCGTCTTCAGCGCATCTTCCTTAGTGTTCACGCCGCCCGCAGAACCGGGAACAACCGGAATGCCGAGCTCTGCCGCCGTTTGCTTGGCGGTGATCTTGTCACCCATGATGCGGATGTGTTCCGACGAGGGGCCTATAAAGGTGACGTTGTGGGCCTCGAGAATTTCCGCGAATTTGGCGTTCTCGGACAGAAACCCGTAGCCTGGATGCACTGCATCGGCACCGGTGATCTCAATCGCTGCGAGAATCTGGGGAATGTTGAGATAGCTGTCACGCGATGATGGCGGTCCAATGCAGACGCTTTCGTCCGCCAGACGCACATGCATGGCTTCGCTGTCAGCGGTGGAGTGCACCGCGACTGTATCGATCCCAAGCTCTTTACAAGCCCGCTGAACCCGCAGCGCAATTTCGCCGCGGTTCGCGATGAGGACTTTGTTGAACATGCCTATGCCCGCCGCCCTTATTCGACGACGATCAGCGGCTCGCCGAACTCGACGGGCTGCGCGTTTTCAACCAGGATCTTGGTCACTTTGCCTGAGCGTGGTGCGGGAATCTGGTTCATCGTTTTCATGGCTTCGACGATGAGGAGGGTGTCGCCCTCCTTCACAGACGAGCCGACGGAAACGAAATTGTCTGCACCGGGGGAAGGAGCCAGATAGGCCGTTCCGACCATGGGCGACGTGACCGCGTTCTTGGCGTCGCCTGCACCACTGTCTGCGGCTGGAGCTGATGCCGCTGAAGGAGCGGCTGCTGGTGCCGGGGCGGGGGCCGCAACCGGTGCTGGAGGGGCATAAGCTATAGCGGGCGCAGCTTGTACTTCACGACTGACGCGGATGCGCAGTTCGCCCTGTTCGACTTCGATCTCCGTCAGGTCGCTGTCTGCGAGCAGGTCCACGATTTTTGCGACGGTTTCAGTGTCGACGCTGTCTTTTTTTGTCATTTGGTTCCCCGGCGGGCGATTTAGGTCTCGGTCCAACGCGCGATCGCGTCAATCGCCAAGCCATAGCCCATCGTTCCGAACCCGACAATGATGCCAGCTGCTGGAGCAGAAATATGGGAGTGATGACGCACAGTTTCTCGCGCATGCACATTGGAAATGTGCACTTCAACCACTGGCACTTCGATGGCGCGCACGGCATCGCCCAGCGCCAGGGACGTATGGGTGAGGGCACCAGCGTTGAGAACGACCGCCGATGCCGTCTCATTGGCATCGTGTAGCCAGTCCACCAGTTCGCCTTCATGGTTGGACTGGCGAAACTCCAAACCATAGCCATGGGCTTCAGCGCGGGCGCGGCAGTCCTGCTCAATGTCACTCAGGGTCTGATGTCCGTACTGCTCAGGCTCACGGGTGCCGAGCAGGTTCAGATTGGGCCCGTTTAGGACGAAAATCGGCTTTTTGCTTGCCATACTGGCCTCGCGTCAGAAACTACCCTTCCGCTCTAGCGCCATAGACTGTTCTCCGGCAAGCGCCGCCGCGTTCTATCCGCAGCGGGTTGAGCCACACTCGCGCAAATTGTCGTAGCGCGCTTCGAGGTCATCCATGGAGATCGCGCCCGGCACAACTTCATCGCCAATGATGAAACCGGGTGTGCCATTGATGCCCAGCGCATCCGCTATCCGATAGGACTCGCGGATCGTTTCGTCGATGCTGTCGGCGGCCAGCGCAGCGTCCAACTGCGCTTCATCCATCCCAAGGTTGATTGCGACTTCCCGCGCCTTTGCTCCCGTCACTCGCCCGGAAGCGCCCATCAGAAGAACATGGAAGTTGCGATAAAGATCCGGTCGGGCCTGCGACAGCGCGATGGAGACCTTGTGCGCCTCAAGCGAGTCTTCGCTCAGGATCGGGTACTCCTTGAATATGAAGCGGACATCGGGGTGCCGCTCTGCCGTCTCTTCGAACAGGTTCAGGGACCGACGACAGAAGCCACAATTATAGTCGAAGAACTCCACCACCGTGAACGGAGCGTCCGGGTCACCGACCTGAATGATGTAGTCGGACTCGTAGATCATGCCTGAGAGATCTGTGAGAGCATTTGCCTGGGCTATCGCCTGCTGCTCGGCCTGTTTGGCCTGAAGGGCATCCTGCATCTCGGCCAGAAGCTCGGGGTTCTCGAGCAGATACTCCCGGATGATGTTTTCCACTTCGGCACGTTGGGCATCATCCATGGCGTGGGATGCAAGTGGTACCGAAACAAACGCTGCTGCCAGCGCGCCTTTGAGAATGGTCTTGAGCATGTGTCTTGTGTTCCTTGGTGGCTTCTCACTGGGTGCTATTCGCGGATGGCCATGATGTCGCCGGCGCGGAGCCATGGGCCACTGCCGCTTGGTAGCCCCCTTTGCGCCCGCTTGGCCAACTGTTTGGCTTGAGCGAGGTTTCCGGAGGCCCGCGCCGCTTCGGCTGCTGCCAGATCCGCCAGCGCCGTGTCGCCTAGTTGGGCATGGGCGCGGGCCAGATAGCCAAAGCCCAACGGATTGTTGGGGTCGTCTGACAGGCCACGTTTTAGCTCCTTGACTGCAGCTTCAATGCTGGCTCGGTCGCCGCTTTCGAGCAGGGCATGGCCCAGTTGCGAGCGCAGGAAGCCGTTGTTGTTGCGGTCGAATTTGACGGCATTTCTGAATGCTGAAACCGCCTCCCGCGGCCTCGCCGACCGGAGCAAAATCTCACCTTTCATCTCGTGCAGATAGGCGTTTCGAGGGGCGCGTTTGATGGCCGTTTCGATCATCGGCAAAGCGGTCCGTGACGAGCCGTTAAGGAAGGTCGAGATGGCATCATGGTAGAGGCCGGGAAGCGTGCCGCGAAAATCGGCAGCAAACCGGGCTTTGTCTCCCCCCGTGCCGGTGTAGGCCACCAGCTTTGCACGGACCATGTCGTGCGCAAGTTGCAGAGCCTGGCTGTCTCGCTTTGCGTAGTGCGGGCTGTTGAGAACATCCTGCTCCAATGCCAGAAATCTGTCCCGGGGCAGGGGGTGGCTGCGCTTATACTTGTCGCGCTGCCCACCGGTGAGGCTGAGCGTGGACTGGAAACGGCGAAACGTCTCCAGCAGTCCGACGCCAGACTGGCCGGTGGCATTAAGGAGCCGCAGCGCCGCGATATCGGCAGCGCGCTCCTCGCTGCGCCGATAACTCAACAGAGCGCGCAGAGCGGCCGTCTGGCCGCCAGCCGCAACGCCCATGCCCGCGCGCGCTCCATCAGAACTGCCCGCTGCAATGCTCCCCACGGCGATGCCCGCGCCCACGAGGCCGGCCACCACGCTCATGACCTGCGCCCGCTCAATTCGATCGCGCAGCCGGTTCTGGTGCCCGCCCTGAATGTGACCCACTTCGTGGGCGATAACGCCAATGATCTCGTTGGGCGTCTGAGCGCCCATGATGGCACCGGTATTGATGAACATGCGCCGCCCGGTGACGAAGGCGTTGAAGCTGCGATCATTGATCAGCAGGATTTCGACGGCGCCGTTCCGCAGCACTGCCGCCTGCAAAATGGGTCGCGCATAGGCCCGAATGAGGGCTTCGGTTTGTGCATCGCGCACGAGGGCTACCCGCCCAGCTGAAGCCGGTAAAACCGTGGCGAAGACCAGCACGAATGCCATCAACAGTTTTAAGGGGTTTGAGATCGGCTTTGTCATCCCACGAAGAAACGGTGATTTCGGATCTTTGAAGACCATGCACAATTTGGCGGTTTATGAGCAAGCAGAGTTCGCAAGAAGTGGCGAATTGGCGGGGCCAATAGCGCAAATGTGAAAAGGCCGAGCACTTAGCCCGGCCTTTTGGAAATGATTGGGGTGAGAACTGACTGGGGTAGAACTGGTGAGCAGCCTTAGAAGAACCCACCGCGACGTTGCCACCAGCCGCCTTTACGCGGTTTCTTTTCACTATCCTCAGCCTCTTCTTGAGCGGGGCTCGAGACAACCTCGTCATTCGCCACCGCCGCGGTGACCTCTGCAACGGCTGCTGCAGTTTCCGGTACAGGATCGTCTGCCTTTTTGCGCCGTGTGGTTCGGCGTGCAGGCTTTGGCGGCTCTTCCGGCTTCGCTTCCGCTTCGGGCGCTTCGGTCGGCGCGGCGGCTTCCTGTTCTTTGGCCGCCGCTTCCGCAGCCTTGTCGGCTTCGATTTCAGCTTTGGTTCTGCGCTTCCGGCGTGGCTTCTTGGGCTCCTCCGCAGGAGCCTCATCTGTCACCTCTTCTGTGCTTGCGGTTTCAGTCGCCTCTTCGGTCTTCGCCTTACGGCGACGTGTTGTGCGGCGCGGCTTTGGTGCCGGCTCAGCCTCTTCCGATTGCTCTGGCGCAGAGCTTTCCACTTCTGCATCAGATGCGTTGTCCTGCTGCTCTCCGGCCTCAGCGCCGGCGTCGGCGTCCGCGTTCACTTCGTCTTTGCGATGGCGACGTCCGCCACGGCGGCCTCTGCGGCGGCGCTTTGGCCTGTCCTCGCCATCCTCATCTGAAGCTTCTGCGGTGTCTTCCGAACTTTCGTCTTCTGTCTCGCTGTCAGCAGATGTTTCGGCTGCATTCTTTTTGCCGCCCCGGCGCCTGCGTCTGCGGCGTCCACCGCCTTCACGCTCGCCTTCGCCATCGCTTTCACCGTTCTCCGTGTGAACGGCTTCTTCTTCATCATCGGCGGCATCTGCCTTGGCCTGCTCGGCCAGTTTGGCGTCGATCCTTGCGTCTTCTTCGTCCTGCAGGCGAATGGAGTCCGGCTGGACTGTTCCGGTCGCTTGTGGACGCTCCCTCGACGTAACCGGCTCACCCTTTTCGACCTCATATTGCTGAGCGGTCATAGTGGGGTCAGCGGAGACGGTGACCAGAAGCCCGTAGCGGGTCTCGAGTTCGCTGATCGAGTCGCGTTTGTTGTTTAGGAGGAACAGCGCCATGTCGGCGGGCACACGCACCGCCACATCGTTTCGGCCATTCTTGATCATCGCCTCTTCGACGGCGCGGAGGATCTGGAGAGCCAGCACACTGTCGGCACGGATCAGCCCTGTGCCATTGCAGTGAGGGCAGGTGACTGTGGTTGAGTCCAGAACCGAGGCCCGCAGCCTCTGGCGCGACATTTCCAGCAGTCCGAAATGCGAAATGCGTCCAACCTGAATGCGGGCGCGGTCGTGCTTCAGGCAGTCCTTGAGTTTCTTCTCGACAGCGCGGTTATTCCGACGCTCATCCATATCGATGAAGTCAATGACCACGAGACCGGCAAGATCGCGAAGGCGCAGCTGGCGGGCCATTTCTTCAGCCGCCTCAAGGTTGGTCTTGAGTGCGGTTTCCTCAATGGAGTGTTCGCGCGTCGAGCGGCCCGAGTTCACATCCACAGCCACCAGCGCCTCAGTCTGGTTGATGACCAAATAGCCGCCAGATTTCAGCGTCACCTGCGGCTGCATCATACCATCAAGCTGAGCTTCGATGCCGTAGCGGGCGAAAAGCGGTGTTGGATCTCGGTAAGGTTTCACGGACGCCGAGTGGCTCGGCATCAGCATCCGCATGAAGTCTTTCGCTTCGCGGTAGCCGTCTTCGCCGGCGACCAACACGTCGCCGATGTCCTTGTTGAAGAGATCGCGAATGGATCGCTTGATCAGACTGCCTTCTTCATAAACCAGGCAGGGTGCCGATGACTTAAGGGTCAGGGTACGGACATTCTCCCACAAGCGGGAAAGGTACTCGAAGTCGCGGTTGATCTCTCCGCGAGACCGGCTCGCACCGGCGGTACGGACGATGACGCCCATGCCCTGGGGCACTTCCAGGTCACCAGCGATGGCCTTGAGGCGCTTGCGGTCCGACGCATTTGTGATCTTGCGGGAAATGCCGCCGCCGCGCGGCGTGTTGGGCATGAGTACGCAGTAGCGACCGGCCAATGACAGATAGGTCGTCATGGCCGCGCCCTTGTTGCCGCGCTCTTCCTTTACAACCTGCACGAGCAGGATCTGTCGGCGCTTGATGACCTCCTGGATTTTGTATGAACGACGCTGGCGCTTGCGGCGCTGAGGCACTTCTTCCAGCGCATCGTCAGACCCTACGCTATCGACATCTTCATCATCGGAGTCACCGTCGGACTCGTCATCATCGCCATCAGATGCATCAGCGCCTTCGTCTTCGTCGCCTGAAGCGTCAGCGGCTGCATTGTCGCCATCGTCTTCGGCAGCGTCTTCGGCTGCCTCATCCTCGGGGGAGGCGGCAGCGCTCTCTCCCTCCGCCTCGATGGCCTCGGCTGAAGCGGTCTCGGCTTCAGAATTCACATCAGCATCTTCTTCACCGGCTGTGGCGGGCGAAGCGTCTTCGCTAACAGCTTCGTCCTTTGCGCCAGTATTTTCTGCCTTGGCGCGCGAGCGCCGACGACGGCGCGGCTTTTCAGCCGCCGCATCGTCTTCGGCCTGCTCTGCCTCCTGCTCTTCGCGCTCTTCTTCCAGCAGCGCTTCGCGGTCAGCGAGGGGGATTTGGTAGTAGTCGGGATGGATTTCCGAGAAAGCGAGGAAGCCATGGCGATTGCCGCCATACTCGATGAAAGCTGCCTGAAGGCTGGGCTCCACCCTGGTCACTTTCGCCAGATATATATTCCCTCGAATCTGGTGCTTGTCCTGAGATTCGAAGTCGAATTCCTCAACCCGGTTGCCTTTCACCACCGCAACCCGGGTCTGTTCCGGGTGGGTGGCATCGATCAACATCTTGTTGTTGCCGGCCATAATGATTGTGTCCTGACGCCAAGCTGAAACACACAGGCGCTGGCGTGCGGTGCGAACTTCGCTCCGCCGACATGCGCAAGGTTTCAGTGGCGATTTTGTTGATGGTCTCCTTGAGGACGGCGAGCGCAGCCAGAAGAATCTCTAGCGAAAAGCGCGGAAGTGATCCGCAGTCGCTGATTCTGAAAGCTGTTGGCGCGCTGCCGTACATGGGAGACGGTTTCTCAAATATGCGCCGAAGCGCGAAAACATGTGCACCACTTGGTGCCGAATACTTGTGGGTCCGCTGCCGGGAGAGGGAAAAAGGCTGCATCTGCACCGTCCGATCATCCCTGGCGCAGCGACTTGCTTGGCCGACGGGTTTCTGAAAACCACAGGCCGAACACAAAACCGCACCATTTGCATGTACGCCTGTTTCCGCCTGATAACAAGCAACATTCGCGATTGCTCGGTCAGCCGCGCTGTCGTCGGCCATTTACCGGACAGCAACCAAATATGTTTAGTTTTTGGTAAGAAGTGAGGCGCGCCAAGCGCTCTCCACATCCCATGCATAGGCGAAACGGAGCCAACCAGCGTTGATTGACGAACTGCTGAAATCCAGTTCCTTGCTGTGGTTGCTCAGACTTGGGCGATGCCGCGCCATGTTTGCGCTGAGCTTCGTGATCGCATCCATCGTCCCTTCATTCTCGCTTCT
The DNA here is from genome assembly GCA_039816825.1 of Pseudomonadota bacterium. Lineage (GTDB taxonomy): Bacteria > Pseudomonadota > Alphaproteobacteria > Rhizobiales > Rhizobiaceae > JBCBXA01. The sequence continues at coordinate 11,370 of JBCBXA010000021.1, forward strand.
GGCAGCTGAAAGCGTCACGCGCATAGACACGATCATTTTGCGCTCCTCACCGGGCGGGTTCTCCGTCATCCTGCGCCCCGCTGCCCGGCAGGATGACCCCGCTGGCACATCGGCGCTGGCACCTGAGTTGGATCTTCAGGTTCTTTCAAACCCCGATCGCGTAGTGCTCGACCTCGACAATCTGCAGTTCGATGCGGCCACGAAGGTTGAAACGGAGGCTATCGGCGGAGCTCACGCCCGGGGCGCTGGTGCCGTGTCCAATATTCAGTTTGGCGCTGATGCTGGCGGCGGCGCTCGCCTGATCGTCGGTCTTTCGCAGCCTGCTCTGCCACTCCCTTTGCCAGATGAAGAGACACAAAACGGTCGCGCCTTTGTGCTGGGGCTCAAGCCGATTTCGCGCGACGAGTTCCGTGACGCTGTGGCGCGCAGCGCCGCCGAACGGCGCGAAGGGCTTCTGGGGCCCCCGGAAGCTGATGAGCCGCAAAGAAGTGACCGGCCTTTCAGCGTTGTGCTTGACCCTGGCCATGGTGGCATCGACGGAGGCGCAGTCGCGAAGGGCGGTCAGATCGTCGAAAAGAACCTCACCCTCGCCGTTGCCCGAAAGGTGAGGGATGAACTGGAAGCAATGGGCGGTTTTGACGTTCATCTGACCCGGGATGGCGACAAGTTTCTGAGGTTGTCGCGCCGGGTTGCGGTGGCGCGGGCGCGGAACGCCGACCTGTTCTTATCCATACATGCCGACTCATTGCGGCAGGCGGATGTGCGCGGTGCAACCATTTACACTCTGTCTCGAAGGGCCAGTGATGAGGTGTCTGCGGCATTGGCAGCGGCAGAAAACAAAGCTGATGTAGCCGCCGGGTTTGCCGTTGAGGCCGAGGAGGAAGCTGTCGCCGATATCCTGATAGACTTGGCGCGCCTTGAGACGAAGGGCTTCAGCCGTCAGTACGCTTCGAAGCTTCTTCGCACGCTGAAGGGCGAAGTCCGCCTGATCAACAATCCACTCAGGTCAGCCGGCTTTCGCGTCCTCAAAGCTCCCGACGTCCCGTCAGTTCTGCTAGAGATGGGATATCTGTCCAACGCGCAGGACGCAAAAATGCTGGCGAACCCGGCCTGGCAGGACGACAAAGCCAAACTCATCGCGAGGTCAATCGCGGCCTATCGCGACAGCCACGGCAAAGCTGAGTTCGATACGGGAACAACACAATGAGTGGGAACGCGATGACTTGGTTGCGAAACCCCATGATGCGTCATGTTTGCGTCCCATTGTTGGCTATGCCCGGTGGGGAGCCGATGTATAACGCTGGCGCGCGAAGCAAAATTGAGAAGGCGACCCCGCCTTTGCCTTTGGGGGAGTGGATGTCCCTCGATATCCACCTTAGAGAACAGACATGATCATTCGTTTTTTGGGATATGTTTTTGGCATCGGTGCCATGGGCTTTCTGCTCGTGGCAGTTGCCGTCGCCCTTTATGTCGGCAACGTCACCAAGGACCTTCCGGACATTGAGGTTCTGGCCAGCTACGAGCCCGCCATTACGACGCGCATTCACGCTGCCGACGGGCGGTTGATGAAGGAATATGCCACCGAGCGGCGGCTCTATCTGCCGATCCAGGGGGTGCCGGCGCGTGTGAAACAGGCGTTCATCTCTGCTGAAGACAAGAATTTCTACGATCACAACGGCATCGACTATCTCGCATTCGGCAAGGCGGGCTTCGACTATTTTCGCGCCAAGCTGACCGGCCAGTCCATTCGTGCGCGCGGTGCCTCCACCATCACGCAGCAGACAACGAAGAACTTCCTTCTGACATCGGACAGAACCGTTGATCGGAAAATCAAGGAAGCCATTCTTGCACTGCGTATTGAGGGTGAGTTCTCAAAGGACCAGATCCTCGAATTGTATCTCAATGAGATCTATTTCGGACTCGGTGCCTATGGCATTGCTGGCGCGTCTCTGGCCTATTTCGACAAGTCGGTCAGCGAACTGACCCTTCCCGAGATCGCTTATCTGGCAGCGTTGCCCAAAGGGCCAACCAACTATCACCCATTCCGGGAGACTGAGGCTGCCATTGAACGACGCAACTATGTGCTCAACCGCATGGCGGCCAATGGCTACATCACTTTTGACGAGGCTGAAGAGACGAAGGCCCTTCCGCTGGATGTGAACATCCGGCCACGCGGCAAGGAGCTGCAATACTCTCAGTATTTCACAGAGGAAGTGCGTCGCGAGCTGCAGGAGCGCTACGGCACGGATGGGCTTTACAAATCCGGTCTGTCGGTGCGCACAACGCTGGATCCCGAACTTCAGGAGGAGGCCCGTGACGCGTTGCTGCGCGGTCTCATCCGCTACGACATTGGCCGCGGCTATCGCGGACCGGTGGCCAAGGTGGAGATCAACACAGAGGACTGGGCCCAGAGCTTCGGAGATTTTCGTCCGCTGCCAGACGTGCCTGAGTGGGATCTTGGCATCGTACTCTCCGCTGGAGACAGCAGCGCCGAGGTCGGCATTTACCCCGACCGGCTCCCGTCGGGTCAGTTTGCCCAGGCGCGGACCGTCGGCACCGTGTCGATGGACAATATGAAATGGGCGCAGCGGGTGCGCATCCCAGGTGAAGAAGGACGAACGGGCAAAACCGTCGACGCCATTCTGTCCCCCGGTGACCTGATCTATGTTCAAAAATTGGAGGAAGGCGAGGGCGCCTACCGCTTGCGCCAGGCGCCGGAAGTGTCCGGTGCGCTGGTGGCTATGGATCCCCATACCGGGCGCGTGCTGGCCATGCAGGGCGGCTTCTCCTTTGCCCAGTCGGAGTTCAACCGCGCCACGCAGGCCTTCCGTCAGCCCGGCTCGTCTTTCAAGCCGTTCGTCTACGCGGCTGCTTTGGACAATGGCTACACCCCATCATCGGTAGTTCTGGATGCGCCAATCCGCATCAATCAGGGGCGTACGCTGGGCATCTGGGAGCCAAAGAACTATGGCGGCGGCGCTGCCGGGCCATCAACACTGCGCCTCGGTATTGAGAAGTCGCGAAACCTTATGACGGTGCGCCTTGCTCAGGATATGAGCATGCGTCTTGTTGCCGAATATGCCGAACGCTTCGGTATTTACGACAAGATGCTGCCCGTGCTTTCCATGTCTCTTGGTTCGGGCGAAACGACCGTGATGCGCATGGTGTCCGCCTACTCGGTTCTGGCCAATGGCGGCAAGCAGATCACGCCGTCGCTGATCGACCGCATTCAGGACCGATACGGCAAAACCATCTACCGCCACGAGGGCCGCGTCTGCGAAGGCTGCAATCAGGTTGAGTGGTCCGGGCAGGATGAACCTGTGATTCAGGACACGCGCGATCAGGTTCTGGACCCGATGACTGCGTACCAGATCACCTCCATGATGGAGGGTGTCGTAAAGCGCGGGACAGCCGCCGGAAAAATCACCTTCCCGGGTGATGTGGCTGGCAAAACCGGCACCACGAACGAAGAAAAAGATGCCTGGTTTGTGGGCTACTCCCCCAATCTGGTGACAGGCGTTTATGTCGGCTTTGACCGCCCGCGCCCTATGGGTCGAGGAAATACGGGCGGCGGTCTGGCCGCGCCCATCTTCAACGACTTCATGACATCGGCACTGGAAGGCACTCCGCCGCAGGAGTTTCAGGTGCCTGAAGGTCTAAAACTGATCCGCATCAACCAGAAGACAGGTCTCGCCACAACGGCTGAAGGCCCTGGTACGATCCTCGAAGCCTTCAAGCCGGGCACGCGCCCACCGGACTTTACGTCTGTGATTGGTTTCGCGTCTGAAGCGGGCCTGATGGTCTCGCCGCAAACTGAACGCGCGCGTTCCCAAGGGGCGGGCGGCCTGTTCTAGGCCTCTCGCTGCAAGCGCGTGCATCTACAGAGTGTTTCATGGGAGTGCCGATATGAGCCTTGACCGATTGATGCTGATCGTTGTCGCCGTGTTGGGGTCGCTTATGGCTCTCGGATGGGTCACGGGCATTGTGACGGCTGCCGTTCAGGTTAGCCCACTCCTTGGCCTGTTTGGCCTGTGTGTCGTCGGTTTTGCAGGATACATCATCTACCGCGTTATCGCGGAACGCTTGGGCAACCCGGACGACGACAAATATGACAGGGTGGAGAAGTGATGCTGCTGTGCACGACAGACCAGATTCCGGGCTGCGAAATTGCCCAAACCATTGGACTGGTGCGCGGTGCAACCGTGCGCTCCAAACATGTCGGCACGGACATTGTGGCGGGTTTGCGCAATCTGGTGGGCGGTGAGCAGACGGGATACACATCCCTGATGGCCGGTGCTCGGGAACAGGCGCTCGACAGATTGCAGGACGAAGCGCGGGCCATGGGTGCCGACGCCGTGGTGGGCCTGCGGATGGAAACATCAACCATCATGGCCGGTGCGTCTGAAATCGTGGCTTACGGCACCGCCGTTAAGTTGGCCTAACGGGCTATGCTGAAAGTTGGCCTTATCGGCATGGCGGTCACGGCGCTGTTGGGCATGACGCCTTTGCTCAGTGCCATTGGCCTGCCGGAGAGCAGCGCGCAATTCGTTGCCAATCTGGCACTTACCCTGTTTGGCTTTTTTCTCGCAATTTCACTGATTGGCCTGCTGCGCCGCCGCCGCTGACGTGCGCTAGCCCTCCACGGTGAACCGCGCCACAATTTTCCGGGCGAGGGGCGCCACCACCAGCACGGCTGGGAACGCGACCAAAAAGCTGGCGAACCAGTTTTCCATCCACAGTGCCAGCAGCCCGTTGGACAGGCCGACCGAGCGAACCGTCGAGATGCCTGAAACGATGAAGCTCATCATCAGCGACAGCATGAAGCTGAATGCCACCGTGGTGAAACGGGGCGCGATGAATGCACCCCGCTTGGTTTTGACTTCGGTCATCGATCGAGCTCTTTGAGGCTCTTCGGCATCATGCGGACTTCTTGATAAAAGTGCCGGAGTTGAGCTCCCGCATCGCCTGCATCAGCTCGGCCTGCGTGTTCATGACGATGGGCCCGTGCCAGGCCACTGGCTCCTGGATCGGCGTGCCGGAGACCAGCAGGAACCGGATGCCTTCGTCGCCCGCCTGAACCGTCACCTCATCGCCCGTGCCGAACAGCACCAGCGTGCGGTTGCCCGTATTGTCGCGCAGCAAGATCTCCTCGCCACCGGCTTCTTTCTCCAGCAGCACGCCGCGCGGGTTGGACGCATCGCGGAACGTGCCGGAGCCTTGGAAGATGTAGGCAAACGCCTTCTGATACGTGTCCACAGGCAATGTCTTCTTCACACCCGCAGGCACGAACACATCGAGATAGCGCGGATCGGCGGCGATGCCGTCCACGGGCCCGCGCTTGCCCCAGAACTCGCCGGAAACGACTTTTACGATCGTTCCATCATCGTCCTGGATCACCGGAATGTCCTTGGACGCAATGTCCTGATAGCGCGGTTCAGTCATCTTCTTGTCGCGGGGCAGGTTAGCCCAAAGCTGGAAGCCGTGCATCTGGCCCTTATCGTTGCCACGCGGCATTTCCTGGTGGAGAATACCTGAACCAGCCGTCATCCACTGCACATCGCCAGCCTCCATGGTGCCCACATTGCCCAGGCTGTCGCCATGGTCCACCGAGCCCTCCAGCACATAGGTGATGGTCTCGATGCCCCGGTGCGGGTGCCAGGGAAAGCCCTTCTCATAATCCTCAGGCCGCTCGTTGCGGAAGTCGTCCATCATCAGAAACGGATCGGTCTCCGACGGATCACCAAAGCCGAACACGCGGTGCAACTTTACCCCCGCGCCTTCCATGGCGGGGGTGGCATGTTTGACAGAAGAAACAGGGCGCACAGACATGGCAGCCTCCTCTCATTGCGTTGCAAAGAAGATGGAGCGGCGCCCGCCTTTGCACAATGCGGAGGAATGGGAAGGAAGTTTTGCGTGGGGGAGAAGGGTCGTGGGGCTAGGCTCTTCCGCTCCGCCTAGCTTTGGCCACCGCTGCACGTCTTTGTCGGCGATTCATAGATGGCCGCGGCGCCAAAAACTCATCTAGATCAACTATGATTTCATCGACTTCGGGATACTCTTGTACGCTAAAGGGGGTTTCTTCATAGTTCTGCAAGATGCCAAACGCTTCACACCTCGCCTTGATTTCAACTCGCGCTTCCTCGCTCCATTCGGATTGCTCGGCGTATATCAGGTCTTCCGAACTACCACGCCCTTGCTGCGGCGGTTCGACCATAATGCCTACAACGCGCTGCAAATACGCAAGCTTCTCGAGCAGGCCTTGTGCATAAGCCTCGGCTAAGCCGGCTCTAAATTGCCGATAACTGGCATAGCCGCCGTTCCCGTCAAAAAACTCTGCGTCGTATTTGAGCGTACAAAGAAAGAATGCAGTCTCATGATCGGGTAAGCTAGGGGGTGTAATGATTGCGCGGAAAAAACGGCTCGTGTTAATCCCCCGCCGCATTGCTGCTTGCACCGCAAGTGAATGGGCTCTGCGCGTCGTTCGTGGAACAAGCGCCATGTAACGGACCGCAAGCTCATTCTGACTTAGTTCAAACGTATGGCCAGGAAGCGTAATTGCGGTGCCGGCCAGCATGTGATTGGTAAAATTTTCAATCAACCGGTCCCAGAGGTAGGAAACTTCGTCAGCCAGCTTTTTGGCACGATATTGAGGGTTCGTAAGCAGGCGTTTGAGCGGCTCTTCCGTAAGGACTATCGACGTTTGGGCGTGGTCTTCCAAAAAGGCGTGCTCGTTGGAAGAGTTCATGCAAGTGGCAAAACGTGCCACGAGCGCTTCCTCGCTTGAGGCTGTTGCCAACATGCCCGATCTAACAAACTCTGCCTTGCGAGACAGATAATCTGTAAAGTCGGTGATCGTATCTAATTCGTCCATAACGAATTGGAGGGCGGCTTCGTTGAAGACGTGGACAAAAGCACCTTCCGGATTAATATCGCCCACTGCGAATGGCTCGAAACCGGCTAGAGATGGCGACCAGTGCACATGCCCTTTGAGCCCAGGAGAAACCTTGAAGCTCTTTTCCCCATTTGGCCTATGCGCCAAACAAGCTTCGATGGCTCCATTGGCAACCAATACATGGTGCACTTCCCGCTCTTCAATCCCTGGAAGAGCAATGGGAAAGTGCTGGGTGCAAGCCTTGTCGAGGAATATGCGGTCAGCGTAACCCGCAAGCCAGCGTTCTGCACCAGCCACCTGTTTGGCCGAGTCCCGGAGGGCGCGCTTTGCCCAGCGTGACCAAGCTGTACCTAAATCTCCATTCGGCCAACTAATGGTTTTTTCACTGAAGATAAGAACGTGACGACCACAAACTACCAATAGGTCGCAAAGCTCTTTTCCATCTCCTCTACCGCCGAGCTTTTGATCTCGATAAGGTGTTGGATAAGACCATAGATTGAGGAACGACTTCTCTGCTAATGCCGCCAGAAACCGTTCCGCCTCGGTACCGCCCTCCGCGCGTAACACCGGAGGCCTTATCTGCTCTGGTCGCTCGTCAATTCCCGCTGGGCTTTTCATTTGAAACGATCACTTGCGAGGGTCAGTTTCGCGTGCATACGCACAAACTAGGCTAACGCTCGTCTTTCGCCCATGGTTACCTGCACGAAAAGCTTCCGACGAACGATTAAGTGCAACCGACGTGAGCAAAACCTGTTTCTCGACAAGTTTAGTCTCGTTGGCCAAGCGGGGTAAAACTGGACTGACGTCTAGTTCACTATAACGTGTCTAAAAGCTCTTAAGCCGCGTCCGCCCGTCGCCATATTGGGAACAGATCGTCCATATCGGCCGTGATGCGCAGCGCGTCTGATTGATTTTCTGGCGCCCAGCAGGTGTTCATCTAATTCTGAATGGTGGCCCATTTGATGCCCGCGCCGATGAGTACCAGCTCCCAGCGCCTGCAGGGTGCCCAGCGCCATTACCCCAACCATCCCCCCACGGCTTTCACCTCCAGAAACTCCTCAATGCCCCAGTGGCCGCCCTCGCGGCCGTTGCCGGACTGTTTCATACCGCCGAAGGGGGAGCCGCTGCCTCGGCCCTGGCCGTTTAGGTCCACCATGCCTGAGCGCAGGGCGCGGGCCATGCGGCGGGCGCGATCAGGGTCGGCGGTTTGCACATAGTTGGTGAGGCCGTAATCGGTGTCGTTGGCGATGGCAACGGCTTCGTCCTCCGTGTCGAACGGCATCATGGAGAGGACGGGGCCGAACACCTCCTGGCGCATAATGTCCATATCATTGGTGCAGTCGGCGAACACGGTGGGGCGCACAAAGAGGCCCCGGTTCAGGCCCTCAGGGCGGCCCACGCCCCCGGCCACCAGCCGTGCGCCTTCATCGATGCCGCGCTGGATGAGATCCTGCACTTTGTCGTACTGCATCTGGGACACCAGCGGGCCGATGTGCCCGCCGCCTTCCGCCGCGCCGTTCACCCGCGTGGCCTCGGCAGCGCCCTTGGCCTCTTCCACGGCTTGGTCGTAGCGCGAGCGCTCCACAAGCATGCGCGTGGGGGCGTTGCAGGATTGGCCCGTATTGTTGAAACAGTGCTCTACGCCGCGCTTCACCGCGTCTGCATCGGCGTCGGCGAACACAAGGTTCGCGCCCTTGCCGCCGAGTTCGAGACTGACTCGCTTGATGGTGTCGGCGGCAGCCTTGGTGATGGCCGTGCCTGCCCGGGTGGAGCCTGTGAAGCTCACCATATCGACGTCCTTATGCGCCGAAAGCTGGCTGCCGACGCCCGGCCCATCGCCATTGACCATGTTGTAAACGCCCGCCGGAACTCCGGCCTCATGCATGATCTGCGAGAACAAAAGTGCGGAGAGGGGCGATTGCTCCGACGGTTTCAGCACCATGGTACAGCCCGCCGCGAGCGCCGGGATCACCTTCAGCATGATCTGATTCATCGGCCAGTTCCACGGCGTGATGAGCGCGCACACGCCGATGGGCTCACGGATGATGCGCGTGTCCTCCGCGCCGGGGCGGAGTGGGCCTTCGAACTCAAACTCTTTCAGCGCTTCGATGAACCCTTTGATGTGGTAGGGTCCAACGCCGGCCTGTTGGGATCGTGCCATATCAATGGGTGCCCCCATCTCGCGGCTCATGGCAGCGCCCATCTCCTTTGAGCGTGTGCGGTAGACCGTCATAATGCTGTCTAACAGATCCAGCCGCTCCGCCTTGCTTGAGAGCATCCATTTGGGAAATGCGGCCTTGGCTGCTGCTACTGCAGCGTCTGTATCCGCCTGACCTCCGAGCGAGATCGTTTCGATGGCCTCTTCGGTGGATGGGTCGATGACTGCGAAATCGGTGCCGTCCAGCGGGTCGGTCCAGGCTCCGTTGATGTAGAATTGGCGGGAATTGATCATCTCGGGCTCCAAATCGTGGTCATGGCGGTCGTGTGCGCACCGCTGCCAGCGCCGGGCAAGATGCGTCCGGTGTCCGTCGATGTCCATCCGTTTTCGGGGTGCTGCACCGCACTTCCGCACCAATCTCCTTTGACCTGCTGCAGGCCCCAAACTATGTTCGGACTGACGGGCCTGCTGGCCCAAAACGACTCGCCCCACGGACACCCTATGCGACCAGACATTTCGGCCAAGGCCGACGACATCAAGCAGGCCATAGGCCTGCTGAGGAGGCATCTTTGACTGGGATGTCTCGCTTAAACGCCTCGACGAACTGAACGCGCTCGCCGAAAGCGCGGACCTCTGGAATGATCCCGCCGAGGCCCAGAAGCTCATGCGCGAGCGCACCTCGCTGGAGAAGGCGGTCAAAACCATCAAACAGCTGCAGTCGGAGCTGGACGACAATCTCGACATGATCGAGCTTGGCGAAGCTGAGGACGACGAGGAAGTCGTGGCCGAAGCCGAAGGGGCCATCGAGGCGCTCCACGGCGAGATGGGCAAGCGCCAGGTCGATACGCTGCTGTCCGGAGAGGCGGATGGCAACGATACATTCGTTGAGATTCATTCCGGGGCAGGCGGCACTGAGAGTCAGGACTGGGCCAATATGCTCACCCGCATGTACACCCGTTGGGCAGAACGCTCCGGCTACAAGGTCGAAGTCATGGAAATGCAGGACGGGGAAGAAGCCGGGATCAAGGCCGCCACCCTGCAGATCAAGGGCGATAACGCCTATGGCTGGCTCAAGACCGAGAGCGGTGTGCATCGGCTGGTGCGCATTTCGCCCTATGATTCCGCCGCGCGGCGCCATACGAGCTTCTCATCGGTTTGGGTCTACCCGGTGGTGGATGACTCCATCGACATTGAAGTGGCCGAAAGCGATTGCCGCATCGATACCTACCGTGCGTCGGGTGCTGGTGGCCAGCACGTGAACACAACCGACTCAGCGGTTCGCATCACGCACTTGCCGACGGGCATTGTGGTGCAGTGCCAGAGTGGGCGCAGCCAGCACAAGAACAAGGCCGAGGCATGGAACATGCTCCGCGCGCGGCTTTATGAGGATGAGCTCAAAAAGCGCGAAGAAGCCGCCAACGCCGATGCCGCTTCAAAAACCGAGATCGGCTGGGGCCACCAGATCCGCTCCTACGTTTTGCAGCCCTATCAGATGGTCAAAGACCTGCGAACCGGCGTGCAGAGCACCGATCCTTCCGACGTGTTGGACGGTGCCCTCGACCCGTTTATGGAAGCCGCCCTGGCGCACCGCGTTTTCGGTGGTGACGAGGTTGTCGACGACGTGGACTGACGCAGGCGCCCGCCTTTAGCGGGCGTTCTGCAGCGCCACTTGCTTCACAACACTTTCCAGACGTTCAACGGCGGCATCGACGTCCCGCAATTTGTCGAGGCCAAAGAGCCCGATACGGAAGGTCATGTGGTCCTCCGGCTCGCCGACTTGAAGTGGGACGCCGGCGGCAATCTGCATGCCTTGGGCCGCGAATTTTGAGCCGTTGTGAATGTTGGGGTCGTCGGTGTGACAGACCACGACGCCCGGGGCACGAAAGCCCTCGGCGGCGATGCCCTTAAAGCCCGCCGCGCCCAGCACATTGCGCACACGACGACCGAGTTCCTGCTGCGCGGCCTTGGCTTTGTCGAACCCGAAGTCCCGAGTCTCGGCCATCGTGTCGCGGAATTGTTTCAGACCATCGGTGGGCATGGTGGCGTGGTACGCATGGCCACCGTTTTCATACGCCTGCATGATTTGGTGCCACTTTTTGAGATCTATGGCGAAGCTCGTGCTGCTTGTCTCCTCCAGCGCCGCAACGGCCCGCTCGCCGAGCATCACCACGCCCGCGCAGGGCGTTGCGCTCCAGCCCTTTTGGGGCGCAGAGATAAGAACATCGACCCCCAAACCGGCCATATCGACCCAGATGCAGCCCGACGCGACGCAGTCGAGAACAAACAGGCCGCCGACCGAGTGCACGGCCTTAGCAACTTCGGCTATATAGTCGTCCGGCAAAATAACGCCCGCGGATGTCTCCACATGAGGAGCGAAAACCACATCCGGCTTGTCCAGTTGAATGGCGGCGACAACATCTTCAATTGGGGCCGGGCTGTACTGCGTCTTGCTGTCTTTAGTCGTTTGGCCCGCCATCATCACGTCCACCGATGCAGGCATGTCGCCCGCTTCAAAGATCTGCGTCCAACGATAGCTGAACCAGCCATTGCGGATCACTTTGACTTTCTTGCCGGTGGCGAACTGGCGCGCGACGGCTTCCATGCCGAAGGTGCCGCCTCCGGGCACCAACACACATGCGTCGGCATTGTAGACCGACCGCAGCATGGAAGAGATGTCGGTCATCACTTCGCGAAACTGCATCGACATGTGGTTCAAAGAGCGGTCGGTGAAGACGACCGAATATTCCATCAAGCCATCAGGGTCGACGGTGCTCATCGGATTGGGTGCATGCTGGTTCATAAGGCTCTCCCGCGTTGATCACAGGAAATAGAGCCTCAACCGCGCGGTCAATGAGACAGAAAGGCAGGCCCATTGGTGCCAGATGGAGGATTATGCTCCGAGTTTCCTGCCGGCCTTCAGAAAGCGTTCCGGATTGACTGCGCCGCGGGATGTCCGAACCTCATAGTGCAGATGAGGGCCGGTGGAGCGTCCTGTCGAGCCCACTTTGCCGAGGACTTGCTTGGCTTGCAGGTTTTGCCCAACCTTCACAGAGATGCGGCTTAGGTGAGCGTAGCGGGTGGTGTGGCCGCTGGGATGCTTCACTTCGACCATGCGTCCATAGCCGCCTTTGCGTCCGGCGAATGTCACCTTGCCAGCCCCCGTTGCGTAGACCGGCGTACCGGTCACAGCCTTGAAGTCAGTGCCCGAGTGCATGGCCATGCGACGCCGGAAAGGGTCCAACCGCATCCCATAGCGGGAGGAGATGGCGGCGCCTGGCACGGGGTTTGCCAATGGCACAAGGCTTACCTTGGCCATGGTCTCCGATAGCACGCGATAGCTGTCGTGCAGCAGTTGAACGTAGGCCGAAAAGGCGTTGGGATCAGCGATGGGAATGTAGGGGCCGCCCATCGCGTCTTCTGGGTTTTCCAGAGACGGAACACTCAGGCCAAATCCGCTCAGCGCCTTGGCCAGCGAAGCATGCTTGCCATGCACCTGCGCGATCATGCCAGCGACGAGATCGAACTGCTCCGTCTGAATGGCAGCCAGGTTCTGCTCGAGCGGGTCAAGAATAGGCTCAAAGGCCTGCTTGGAGATGAGCGGCTGGCTGTTGAAGCCAGCCACATCCTCGTTTGCGGAGAAGGCCGAGGCGATGTTGGGCTGCCCACCAGCCGTGCTGGGTCTGATGGACCCAGTGGTCAGCGGTGATGTGCCGCTGTCATCGGGGCGCATGCGGGGAAGGGGCACAACTTGGGGAGCAGGGGGGGCGACACCAAAACGCTTCCCGCGGGCGGCTGCCTCAGCGATCATCTGCTGCTGGAAGTCGAGTGTTTGTTGCTGCTCGAGCAGGCGGTCGATCTTGGTTTCGACGATCTGCTGATCGTGCATGTGCCGAGAGGTCACGCGATCGAGCTGGGTGCGCAGCGATGCGATGCGCGCCTCATATTCGGTCTGCATCTTGGCCTGTCGGGCCAGGCTGGCGCCTATCAGATCATCGCGGAAAAGAAGGTAACCTGTTGCACCAAGATAGCCGATGGAAATGGCCGCAACGAGCCCTGCTAGGGCGGTGGCTATCCACGGCCGGATGTGAAAGCTGCGGACCTCGCCGTTGCTTTCGATGTGAACAGCATGCAGGGCTGCGCGCTTTCCGAAACTGTTTCGGCCATTTGGTGCATGCTGAGCAGGCATCTTCACTCCGCTGATAGGACGGAGAGAACGCTAGCCAAACATGGTTAATGACTGGTTTTGCCGGGATGCGAAACCTTGCCGGCTAGAGAGACCGGACGCGCTCTAGAACTGCATCGACATGCCCGGGAACCTTCACCTTGCGCCAGACGTCGATGATCTTGCCGTCAGCGCCTATGAGAAAAGTCGAGCGCTCCACGCCCATATAGGTCTTGCCGTACATGCTTTTCTCTTTCCAGACGCCGTAGGCGGAGAGGGCGGATTGCTCCTCATCAGCAACGAGTGTGACATCCAGATTGTGCTTGGCTTTGAACTTGTCGTGCTTGGCTGCCTTATCCGGCGACATGCCGACAATCTGCGTGTTCAGGGCTTCGAAGTCAGCTTTGGCTTCTGAAAAAGCGATGCTCTCTTTGGTGCAGCCTGGCGTGTCGTCTTTAGGATAGAAGAAAAGCACGACATTGCTTCCCTGCAGGTCTGAGAGCTTGAGGCTGCCATCACCATCGGTTGGCAGTTCGAAGTCGGGTGCCGCGTCGCCTGGAGAAAGTTCGCTCATTTGTGCCTCAATCTGTTGTCAGTTGCCTTCAGCGATGTATGCCGTTTTGCTGTGACATATGGGCGGCGTTAGTCTGCCGTCCACCGTAAAGCCACGATTCGTGCCCATCATGGCGATGTCGTCCGGGAGCACTGCGCTGAGTAATCGAGAATCATCGGAGACAGCACCGAGCGCCGTCATGAGGAACGGCATGGTGATGTCTCGCTATGGTCGCTGGCACATGCCTGTCCAGATCGGAGCGGCGGTGCTGAAGGCGTTTGCAGCTCTGGGCGTGTTTGCCGGTGCGATGCTTCTGGCGGCGTACATATTCCTGTCTGTCAAACCTTTCGATGCGTCCGCGTTTTCACCCCGGATCCAAAGCGCTCTGGCTAAGTCTTTGCCGGATGGAATGAGCGCCACCATCCGCCGACCGCAGTTTCAGATGCACGGCCCACGCCTTGCCGTTTCGTCGGACCTCATCTCCGTCTCTCTGGCCGATGGTTCGGAGGCTGTGGCCGAGAATGTTGATTTCGTTCTGAGCGGTCTGGCGCTTCTGACTGGCAAGGTCCGGCTACACGAGATCGCAGTTCAACGTCTTGTATTGCCTGAGTCTGGTGAAAATGCTCCAGGGCTGGCCCTGCCGGAGTTGGCGCAGGCCGGCTTTGTCGAAGCCTTGATGAAACCGGCTCAGGAAGGCGCGATCCAACTGCGCAATCTTGTTGAGCGCCTCGGCCTGCGTAATGTCACCGTCGGCACTGTAGAGCGGGGTACGCAACGGGTTGCGGAGGCGCTGGAGCTGACAAGCGCAGACGGGTCAGTGCTCCTTTCCGTCAGCGCATCGCTTGCAGGTGGTGACGAAACGCCAACCGTCCCGCTCAATGCCCGAGTGGATGATCAGACGTTTGCGCTTGCTTTCGACTTTGAGGATCTCGCCCCGGTTTTCCCCAATCGCGATGATGGTCGACCGCCCGTATTGTCCGTCATTGGTCCGGCAAAGGGCGAGTTGACCCTTTCACTGGCAGGCGAAGCCTCAACGCCAGCCGAAGGGCGGCTTCAGATATCCCTTCCCGAGAACATCCTCCGGATTGAAGACGAACCGGACAAGACGATCGCGGCGCGCAACCTCACGCTGCTGCTGCAACCCGCGCGAGATAGGGTCGAGATCGTTCCATCGGATATTGCGATTGGCACACTCCAGGCCCAGCTTCTTGGGGCTGTTCTTCTGGGTGGCCGAAATGAGAATGTGGCCGATGCAGGTACGCCTCTAGCCGAACTGATCTTTCGCGAAGCGCAGGTGCGGGTTGGGGATGATTTGGACCGGGAGGTGCCCATCTCAGCCCGGCTGGAGCTGGGCTATGATCCAAAGGAAGCACTTCTCAGTCTGGCATCGGTTGAAATGCGTGCGCCCTCGGGTCGTTTCTTCGGATCGGGCAGTTTTGCTTTCACAGGCTTGACGCCGTCGATCGTTTTCAACGGCCAGTTTGAACAGTTGGAGATGGACGACCTTCTCGCCCTCTGGCCGGACTATGTCGCGCCGGGCGCCCGCCGTTGGGCGCAGAGCAATCTGACGGGCGGCCTTGCCACGGACGCCGATATAAGTGTGGCCATTCCAAACAACATAGTCGGTCGTCTGCGCTTTGGTGAGCGCATTGAACCCGAACATCTCAATGTCGAAGTTACTATGCGGGGCACTGACATTGCCGGGTATCAGGATATACCCACCATCCGCGACGTCACAGCCAAGATCGAGCATTCCGGAATGAGCACGAGCGTCGCGGTCCGGGAAGGCCTGTTCTGGCTGCAGGACGGCGAGCGGATCTATGTGGATGGCAGCCAGGTTGGCATTGCCGACTTCACTGCGGAACCGCTGCGCATCGATATCAATGCCGGTCTTGTGGGAGAGGCCAGCGCGATTGCGGGCATTGCAGCGGGCAAGCCCATACGGGCTTTTGAAGATCAGCCTTTGCAGCCGGCGGACTTTATCGGCCCGGTGACGGCTTCCCTGAACGCTGCGCTGTTGATCGATGGCCCCGATGTGACAGCGGCTTCTGACTGGAAGGCAGACATCGCGTTTCAGAACGTGGATATCGCGACCGAGTTTGACGGCTATTCCGTGCAAGACACGCGACTGCAGATTGCACTGAACGCCGAAAGGGCCGTCATAAAAGGCGAGGCGCTCATTGACGGACAGAAAGCCGAAGTGGATCTGGTGGAGCCGTTCTCTGATGCATCGGCGTCGGAGCGCCGTATTTCCATGCGTCTTGATGAGGCTGCCCGAAAAGCTCTGGGCGTCGATCTTGAGGGGTTACTCGAAGGGCCGGTCACCGCCGACATCGAACTGAACGCCGACGGGACCCAGAACTTCGTAGTCGATCTAACGCCGGCGAAACTGACCATTCCCGGTGTTGGCTGGACAAAGGGCGTGGGCATTAGCGGCCAGGCCACATTTCGCCTCGACATTGACGGTGGCACGCAAACCGTTACCGGACTGACATTACGGGGTGGGGGCCTCGATGCGCGCGGCTCCCTGACCGCCCGAGGCGGCACCGTTCAGCGGGCCAGGTTCACTCAGTTTGCCCTCAACCGAGGAGACCAGGCGGCCCTTGGTATCGACCTGAAGGGCGAGGAATTCATCATCACATTGAGCGGTCAGCAGTTTGATCTTCGGCCGGTGGTGGACCGAGCCATCAACACGAGAGATGACGGCACGGACTCCGGTCCTGGCGAACGTATTCAGATCATAGGCAAGCTCGACCGGGCGCTGGGTTTCAAGGACGAGGTTCTGGACAATGTGGCCTTCGGTGTCCGCGGCACGACCACAGATATTGAATGGGTGGAATTCGATGCGAGAACGCGATCCGGCCAGGCCATCAAGGCAGGCTTACAGCCCAATGCCGGGTCTGGCGATCAGCTTTCCCTGACAACGCCGGATCTGGGCGCGTTTCTGCGTTTCACCAATCTGTACGGCAAAGTAGCCCGAGGTGCAGCGACGGTTGAACTGGTGCGCTCCTCCGAGAACACGCCCTATGTCGGGGCTCTCAGGGCCAGGAAGATCGAGATCGTGGGTGAGGAAAAGCTGTCCGCTCTGGTCAACACTCGAGCGGACGGGCAACGGAGCCTCAATGACAGTCTTCGCCGTGAGATCTCTACAGAACGTGTGGAGTTCGACGATCTATGGTCCGAGATTGAGTTGGGGCAGGGCGTGTTGCGGCTGAACAGGGGGACGGTGCGCGGCCCGGTGGTGGGCTCAACCTTCTCGGGCACGGTCTATGATCGGAACAACAACATGGATCTGCGGGGCGTTTTCATTCCGGCATATGGCGTTAACCAGCTGATATCGGCCCTGC
Organism: Pseudomonadota bacterium; assembly: GCA_039816825.1. GTDB lineage: Bacteria > Pseudomonadota > Alphaproteobacteria > Rhizobiales > Rhizobiaceae > JBCBXA01. The sequence continues at coordinate 28,482 of JBCBXA010000021.1, forward strand.
CGATCATTGGTGACATATTTGGCCGAACCGCAAGTGGGGGGTTCTTGGGCATTAGCTGGAGTCTGCGTGGCCAGTTCACCAGTCCGAGGATTAATGTGAATCCGATTTCCCTTTTTACACCAGGTGTTTTCCGGGAAATCTTCAACCAAAGCTAGAGATGGCACTCTCGTTTTCCGGTCATTGAGGCCAAACGCTCAGGCAAGCTTCAACAGAACGTGCTTCTTTTTGCCAAAGCTGACTTTGATCTGGTCGCCTTGCACGTCTTCCTTCGTCAGCACCAGCTTTTCATCGTTCACGGCCTGGTCATTCACTTTGACGGCACCGCCCTTAACGTGACGTCGGGCCTCACCATTGGACGATGCAAGGCCCGCGGTCACGAGAGCCGTGAGGATGCCCATTCCGCTGGCGAGTTCAGCTGCATCAATCGTAACGCTGGGCAGATCGGACGCCGTTGCACCCTTCTCAAAAGTGATGCGGGCCGTCTCGGCAGCTGCTTCCGCAGCTTCGCGTCCCCGCACAAGGGCCGTCGCTTCGGTGGCGAGCACCTTTTTCGCGTCGTTCAACCCTGCGCCTTGCAGGGCTTCGAGCCGCGCGATCTCGTCCATCGGCAATGTGGTGTAGAGCTTCAGGAAGCGCCCCACATCCGCGTCTTCGGTGTTCCGCCAGAACTGCCAATAATCATAGTCACTCAACATCTCTGCATTGAGCCACATCGCGCCATCTGCGGTTTTACCCATCTTGGCGCCTGACGACGTGGTGAGGAGTGGCGACGTCATGGCGAACAATTCTGCACCCGCAGCACGGCGACCAAGATCCACGCCGGAGACGATGTTGCCCCACTGGTCCGAGCCGCCCATCTGAACCGTGCACCCATAGCGCCGGTTCAACTCCACAAAGTCGTAGGCCTGCAGGATCATGTAGTTGAATTCGAGAAAACTTAGGTGCTGCTCGCGCTCGAGACGCAGTTTCACGCTGTCACGTGTGAGCATGGAATTGACCGAGAAATGCCGACCATAGTCTCGCAGAAACGACACGTAATTCAGGTCCAGAAGCCAATCGGCATTGTCGACCATCAGCGCATCGGACGGTCCATCACCAAAGGTCAGCAACCGTTCAAAGACGGTGCGGATGGAGGCCTTGTTGTCCGCGATCTCCTCAACGGTCCGCAACGGGCGGCTCTCATCCTTGCCCGATGGATCGCCCACCATCGTTGTGCCGCCTCCCATCAGTGCGATGGGTTTGTTTCCAGTCTTCTGGAACCAGTGCAGGATCATGATGCCCATCAGATTGCCGACGTGTAGCGAACGGGCCGTGCAGTCAAAGCCGATATAGGCCGTCAGCGGGCCTTCCACGAGCTTCTGATCCATCCCTTCGGGGTCGGAAAGCTGATGAATAAAACCGCGTTCCTGCATCACCCGCAGGAATTCCGACTTGAAAGCGGACATTAACCGTTTCCCTTCAAACTCAAGGTCTGGACGGGTGGCATAGCGACGGCTTGCAGATCACCCGATGCGGGACATGGGTCGCCCGCTGCGTAGCGGGCACGGTTTTGCACATGGCGGAACAGATCGCAATTGGGCTGATGAGCGGCACATCGATGGATGGCATCGACGTGGCACTTTTGTCGACAGATGGCGACCAGATGGTCACGCGCGGACCCTCCATGTTCTACAGTTACCGACCCGAAATGCGCGCGGCCATAGAGCGTGGCCTGGCTGAGGCTATCGATATGACCAGCGCAGAACAGCGGCCGGGCAGTCTGGCCGAACTCGAACAGAAGCTGACTGAAGACCACGCTCAGGCCGTTTTGGTGTTTCTTGAGCAATGCAAGATGAAGATCCGTCACATCGATGTTGTCGGATTTCACGGCCAAACCGTCCTTCACCGTCCTCAGGCCGGGCTGACGGTTCAGCTTGGCAATGGTCAGATGCTGGCCGAGATGCTGCGAAAGCCGGTGGTGTTTGACTTCCGCTCGGCAGACGTTGCGGCTGGCGGGCAGGGTGCACCCTTCGTGCCCGCTTATCACCGCGCTTTGGCAAGCCAGATTGGTGAGCGGCCTCTGGCCATCGTCAATCTTGGGGGCGTTGGCAACGTGACTTACATCGGTCGCGACGACAGTATTCTGGCTTTCGATACCGGCCCCGCCAATGCGCTGATCGATGACTGGACGAAGCGCCACACAGGCCGCCTCATGGATCGGGACGGATATCTGGCATCCAAGGGTCAGGTGGATATGAACGTCCTCATGAAAATGCTTGGTCATCCCTATTTCGACGAGAAGCCCCCCAAGAGCCTCGACCGGAACGACTTCAAACTGGACGCCGCGCTGCAGCTATCGGTGCACGACGGCGCGCGGACTCTGACAGCTTTCACCGCCTATGCGCTCGCGCGTGCCGCAGAGCACTTTCCCGAAGCGCCCCATGGCTGGATCATTGCCGGAGGCGGTCGCCACAATCCTGTGCTCATGGAGGAGCTCAAGACCGTGATTACCCAGCCCATCATCACGGCTGAAAAGGCTGGGTTTGATGGAGACAGCACGGAAGCGGAGGCCTTTGCCTATCTTGCAGTGCGTTCCCGCGCTGGTCTTCCACTCAGTTGGCCGACCACCACCGGCGTTCCCTACGCGATGGCCGGTGGACGGACCGCCGAGGTTTGAGCATTAGCACCGTGCGTTGAGCGGTCGAGAAGACCTGCCTCAAGCGCCGCTTTGATGTCGAACTTGTTGAGAACCTCGACGCCCGGAAACTCGCGAGAGACTTTCCTCAAGCCCGATGTGCATGCCGAGATAAGATAGATCCTCGTGCCTTGGGCCGTCTGAATGATGTTGGGAAGTGTTTCGCCATAGCGCTCCCCAGAGCTAAGCCTATTGTCCAGAAAGACGGCCCCAAAACCCGCTTGATCCAGTTGGCACAGACCCTCTCTCAGAGTTGGCACTGCCACGAGCTCATGCTTCGGTTCTTCCAGCCCAACAAAGTAGGCCTCAAAGAGCTTGTGCTCGATCGGGTCGTCGTCAATCAGCAGTACTTTCATTTCCTGCTCCAGTCTTCCGCCGAGCACTGGAAATAAACGCGCTTGCGGCGGAGAAAAACTGTCCCCGCTCCAGGTAGACACAATTATCAATACAAGTCAAAGTTGTATTTCAAGATTCGATACAGCCAGACATTTGGTGGTGCGAATATTGCAATTGAGCAGCGTGGGGCTGTGCCAAGGAGGCGTATGTTAAATGCCAGCCAACTTCGACGTCTACCGCACATTCCTGGATGTGCTCCAGGTTCCAGCCTTCTTGGTTTCCCATGAGCGGAAGGACGTGTTTCGCCTCATAAAGATCAACGAGACTTACGAAGCGACCGTCGGGATCAGGAATGAGGACGTTTCTGGCAAGCGCTTTTCCGATTTCCTTCCGGAGAATGTGGCCGCCAACCTAACTCAAAACTACCGCACCTGCGTCGAGCGCGAGGCCGGGTATTCGTATGAAGAACTGCTGACAATTGGTGACAAGGAGCGTCGTTGGAGCACTGTCCTGTCGCCGATTTTCGAGGCCGGCCACGTGGTCGGCGTCATTGGGGTCGCGCAAGATGTGACGGCAGCAAAGACGGTTGAGCGACAATTGGCTCAATCGCTTCAGGCGGTGAGCAGCATCAATGCTGACCTTCAGGCCCTGACGTCAACCACAGCCCACGATCTCCGCGGCCCGATGCGACAGGCAAAGCTGATCATGGATATGATAGCCGACAATTTGACGGACGCGCCCGAGGATATCTGCACGCTGATTGACAGCGGCAAGGCGGTGGTCGCCCAGGCGTTGGCTCTGATCGACGAGCGCGTGGACAATGTTCAGGCTCGCATTGAGGTTGGCATCGTGGCGACGACAACCGACGTGGGGCGCTGGTGTTCAGAGATCGTAGCGATACTGGACCCGCTCGGCCGGCTGAAGTTCGACTATCCGGTGTGCGACGTAGAGTGTGAATCCTTCATTCTGGACATTGGCCTCCGCAACCTGATCGACAATGCGGTGAACCATGCCAAAAGCCGGGTCGCGGTTGAGGTCCGAGAGGCTGGCGAAAACCTCCGGTTTTCGATCTCAGATGACGGTCCCGGTTTCCCTACAGGTTTTGAACTTCCCGCTGTCAGCGCCTGGGGCGACGGCACCAGCGCGGGGATAGGGCTCGCAACAACCCGTCGCCTCATCGAATCTAGGTTTGGAGAGATGTCGATTGATGACTGCCCACAATCTGAGTGCGGAGGGCAAATTTCATTCGCAGTGCCTGGGCGTATAAAAAAGACGACACGGCCTCTCGTGCCAGCGACTGCCCGCTCTCATTGAGGCCCGCCGATTTCACCATCTCCGCTGCCATGGCGGCATAATCCGACAGGCTGGACGGCTTCACATAGTAGCCATCAGCACCCAGCTCATAGGCGCGTTTCTTATCCTGACTGCTCGTCGAACCCGACAGCATGACAACGGAGCCACCCATTTTTTTCGGTGCGGCCCTGTATGGGACAATGGCCTCAAGTATGTCCAACCCGCTCAGGTGAGGCATGCTGATGTCCAGGATCAGCAGGTCAGGCGCCATTTCCTTGAAGGTTGCCAGCGCTTTCCGGCTGTCATTGATCACGTGCACGTCGGCGTCAGCCATCGCTGCGCGCAAGTGGCGTTCAATGATCAAACTGTCGAATGGGTCGTCATCAATGATAACCACCGATGAAGTGTCGCGAACTGCGGTCATGATCCTGTCTTCGACCTCCACAACTTTTGCGTGTACTGCAGAGTGTCAAAAATCTGCGTCGCCGTCAAAGTTGGGCGTTCCGCCAGTGGAAAAGCGTTTAACCGGCGCCCGACCAACCCGGAGAGTTGGACGGCAGAGGCCAGCGTAAGCTGCCGCTATGCTCCTACCTAAGCGGTTAGCGGTGAGGGTGTTCAGTTTGGAACGGGCAAGGCCGCTCCGGCAGAGATGGCGTACCCCTCCGACCGCTTCCCCGTCGGTCTGACTCGGCGGTTGCCCACCACCACCGGCGTGCCGGTGGTGGCGATGGAGGTCCATCCTTCAGGATTGTTGAACCTGTGTGTCCGATCATTGTTTGCCTGCTCATAGCGCCACCGCCCATTGCGCGAGGCCAATCCAGAGAGGAATGGTCAGGATCGCGATTGGCGTTCCAAGCCCGGTGGACGACCCGATATAGGCCGATGGATTGGCCTTTGGCAGGGCTCCTCTCAGGGTTGGCGGCCCCGAAATGTCCGAACTGGACGCTGCCATGATTGCCAGAAGCGCGATGCCACCTGCAGAAAAGCCTGTTAGTTCGTGCGCGATCAGACCGAGTCCGAGACCAATGGCACCGTGGAAGAATGGCGCTGTGAGGCCATAGAGCAGATAGACGTGTGCCACCTTTCTCAACTCGGACAGACGAGACCAGGCCTCCATACCCATAATGAGCATCAAGATGGAGAGCAGGCCTCTGAAAAGCGGCTCGTAGAAGCTCGCATAGACTGACTGCGGTTCAGCAAAGAAGCCAATGGCCAGGCCGAGGAGCAGCGCTGAGATGGCAGGACTTTGGGCAGTGTCCACCAGGATCTGCTTGATCATCGAGTTGCGCTCTGCGGGGCTGTCGAAGGCACCGCGCTTGCCGCCGGATGCTGTGCCGCCCCCCATGGACAGCGTCATGGTGCCGTCTCCTGACGGCTGCGCGCTTGTCGCTCTTTGCTCGGCGGTTTTGGCCAGAACAATCGCCGTCACCAGCGCCGCAATGTCCATGAACGGGTAGAGCGCACCGATGAAGCCTTCATAGTAGACGCCGTCGCTTTCAAGCACAGCCATGCCCGCCGCCAGCGTTGATGCCGACACAGCACCAAATAACCCAGCCGTGGCGTAGCCATCCATTGGCTCGACGCCGAACCGTTTGGTGAGGCCATATCCGCCGGCAACGACGATCAGAACGCCCGCCGCAGCAGCGGCCACGGCGGGGGCTGCGAGCGACAGAAGATCTGCTTCGGAAATCGACATGCCAGCGCCAAGCCCGACCTTCAGCAGCAGAAGGACCACGATGAACTTGTAGATGGGCTGCGGAATCTCAAATCGGCTGCCAAGCGCTGCCAGCAACATGCCGCCGATGAGGAAGGACAGTGTCGGTTTTTGAAGTTGGGAGACGATGGTCTCCGAGATGGCGATGAGGGCTTCCATAGGGCTTCTCCATTGTTGGAGAGCCATATGGATCGACTGGACGTTCTAGAAAAATACAAATATATCCATAGATACATTCAAAAATTAGAACTGTTGCTCGAATGTCGTCGCTCAATTTCAACCATCTGCGTTACTTTCGAGCCGTCGCTCTAGACGGCCAACTGACCCGCGCTGCAGAAACTCTCAATCTCTCACAGTCGGCTTTGTCCGTGCAGATCAAGACGCTCGAGCAAAGGTTGGGGCACCCCCTGTTTGAGAGGGTCGGTCGCCAGCTCGTGCTGACGGAAGCGGGGCAAATCGCCCTGACTTATGCTGACCGGATATTCGGCGCGGGCGACCAATTGCTCCAGGAGCTCTCGGCCAGCACCGAGACATCGCGCCCCTTGCGGGTGGGTGCGGTGTCGACGCTGTCGCGCAACTTCCAGATGCAGTTTCTAAAGCCGGTTCTGGATGTGGGTCGTGATGATTTTGTGCTCCAGGCCGGGCGTCGTCGCGATCTTCTGGCGGCTCTTCAAGCGCTGAAGCTCGACGTTGTGCTGTCGACAGAGCCGCCCTATGCCGACCAGATGGACGGTCTGTCCATGCGTTCCGTGCTGCTGGCGGCGCAGGCGGTGAAAGCCCACGGACACGCTCATAGACTCGATTACGGAACACTCGAGGACATGCTTTCAAATGAGCCGATCATTCTGCCCACAGAGAGCGTCATTCGTGACAGCTTTGATGCTCTTGTCGCCCGGTTGAATGTCAGTCCGAGGATTGCTGCCGAAGTCGATGATATGGCGATGGTGCGCCTTCTGGCTCGCAATGATGCGGGGATCGCCATCGCACCGTCAGTGGTGGTAGGCGACGAGTTGGCGAGCGGTGGCCTGGCAACCGCAGCCTTCGATCTCGCAATTACCGAGGCGTTTTATGCGACCACGGTTGAGCGGGCGTTTCCCCACCCTGCGCTGGAGCGATTGCTGGAGACGAGAACGCCTTAGACGTCTTCAAATTCGAAGGCGCGCCAGCGGAGCGTGAGCAGCACCAGCCCGCACAGGAAAACGCCAAACGCAAACCCACTCACCAGGAAGCCGACAACCACTTCACTGAGCGTTGGCAATTGCCCGGCTGCGAAATAACCCATTAGCACATAGGCGGACGTCCAAAGGGTGGCACCAACGCCACCGACAAGGGTGAAGTGGCCCCAGCGCATGCCGGTCGCTCCAGCGACATAGGTCACATAGGGACCGAGAGGGCTGAGCACGGTGTGGCTGAGGAAAACGGCCATCCGGCCTCGTTTTTCGAGCAGGTCGGTCCCACGCTGGACGAGCGGCGCAATCCGCTTCTGGTCTTCCAGCCAGTCGATGAGGGACGGGCCGTAGGACCGTGCCAGCCAGTAGGCGAGCTGATCTCCGGCCAAATAGGCGGACAGCGCCACCAGAAGTACCGCGATGACATTCATGTCGCCAGCTGCCGCCAGGCCGCCGGATGTGAGCGCAATCACAGCGGCTGGCAGCGGGATGCCCGTGCACGCCACACCGATGGCTGCGGCGATGATCCAGAGGCCATAAGTCGGCAGCAGATCGAGAAAAAGCTCAGTCATCGCTTGCTTCCAGCGCGGCTTGCGCGTCACGCACGCGCTGCGTGAGCTCCGGCAATGTTAGGCTCATCCGACGGGCGATCCTGCCAACGCGAGGCCGTTCCCCCTCAAGATCTTCGGGCAGCTCGAATATCTCCATCACCGTCTCTCGAGGCAGGTCGTAGGACAGAGCCACATATCTTGGTGTCATCCACGGCTTTAGAGGTTCGTTTTGATGGCGCGGATCGTTGAAGTGAATGATGTCGGCCAGAAAACCAGCCGAGAACGTCACCAGCACAAAGAATGACACGGCGGTTGCTGCAACCACTACAAAGTTGCTTCTCAAGAAGGCCAGCAGTTTTCGGCTTCCGCGCATGGATAGCGAAGACCGCCTATCGAAGCAGGCGGATTTCCGGGTCTGGCGAGTTCTTCATCTCCAGACGCATCAGCATATAGTCTTCGCAGATCTCGACCACCTCATCCTGCCGGCCTTCAAAGAAGTGAGCTGCGCCATCCATGGTGTGCTGGGTGATGCGGATTCCCTTCTGGGTCATGAGCTTGTCGACAAGCCCCTGTACATCCTTGGGCGGCGCGACCTTGTCCTCGCTGCCGTGCAAAATTATGCCAGATGAAGGGCAGGGAGCAAGGAACGAGAAATCGTACAAATTGGGCGAGGGGGCAATCGACATGAAACCCTCAACTTCGGGGCGGCGCATGAGCAATTGCATGCCGATCCATGCGCCGAAGGAATATCCGGCAATCCAAGTTGCCCGGCTCTCTGGGTGCAGGGCCTGGATCCAGTCCAGAGCTGCTGCCGCATCCGACAATTCCCCCGCGCCATGGTCAAACTCGCCCTGGCTGCGGCCGATACCCCGGAAATTGAAGCGCAGCGCTGTAAACCCGTTTTCGACAAACATGTAGAAGAGCTTGTAGCAAAGCTCATTGTTCATGTTGCCGCCAAACTGGGGGTGAGGATGCAGCACGATGGCGATGGGCGCTTTGGGATCGTCGGCGGGTTGATAGCGGCCTTCGAGGCGGCCTTCGGGGCCGGCGAACAGGACTTCAGGCATGGGTAAACTCGCAAAATGGGCGCAGTACGCGCGCTGGATCGAAGCACGTCTGCGCAAGCCGAATGAGGAACAGGTGGAGCCTTGTAGGACAATGGCCTAGAGAGTTTCAACAAAAAGCGACCAGCGCCATCATCAGGGCGTGAAACCAGACCTGCGACGGGCCATGCCTTCAGCTCAACCTCGTATCTACGCCGACCACAACGCCTCAGCGCCGCTTCGGCCGGAGGCGCGCACAGCCATGCTGGAAGCGCTAGCAATGCCCAGCAATCCATCCTCCATTCACGGAGAAGGGCGGCGTGCGCGCGGTCTGGTAGAGAAAGCGCGCAGGCAGGTAGCCGCCCTTGTGGGCGGAGACCCGGAAGCCGTTATCTTCCTGTCTGGAGCCACTGAGGCGATTGCGACCGCATTGCAGATGCACGCCAGTCCACATTTCCGCCCGCTGGCGACGGAGCATGCAGCCGTGCTGGCTGCCCATGGCTTCCCCGGTGAACGCGTTGCGCCCATCACTGTCGATGGGGACGGACTTCCAGCATGGCCGACGCCCGTTGCAGATGGTGACCTCTTGGCCGTGCAGATGGCCAACAGCGAAACCGGTGTACTGGCTCCCAATCCTCCGGAAAGCGGTGCTTTTTTGTTCCGCGATGCGGTTCAGTCAGCCGGCAAGATCCCCACCGACATGATCGAGTGCGGCGCGGCGTTGCTGTGCCTCTCCAGCCATAAGCTCGGTGGTCCACAGGGCGCAGCTGCCCTGATCGGGCGCACGCCTGACTACCTGCCGCCGCCCCTCATTCGTGGTGGGGGCCAGGAAAGAGGCCGGCGCGGCGGCACGGAAAACGTTGCGGCCATCGCCGGTTTTGGAGCCGCATGCGAAGCAGCAATGGCCGACCTTGAGGGCTTTGCAGATCGCACGGGTAAGTTGCGGGATGCGATGGAAGATGGGCTGAAGCAGATGGCTGAAGTCTCAGGGTACGAATTGGTGATTCACGGCGGCAAGGCCAACCGCCTGCCCAACACATCGTGTTTTTCTTTCACCGGTCTGGACGCATCCACGGCCTTGATGGCCGCAGACCTCGCGGGCATTTCCATCTCTTCCGGCGCGGCGTGCTCTTCTGGCAAGGTCGGGAAGAGCCATGTGCTTCAGGCGATGGGTGTGTCTGAAGAGCTCGCCAAAGGCGCGTTGCGCGTCAGTTTTGGCTGGAACAGCGGCGCGGAGGACGCAGACCGCATCTGCGAATTTCTGCAGCGTGAACTGCCCAGACTCCTGCGTTAGACGCAGCTCGTCCGCGGCCAGGCGCGGCATTCACACACCGCAAACGGTCTTGCTCAGCTCTTTGAATGATTCTAAGAAACCGGAACTTCTTAGAATCTTTCTAACGGATCTTGCTGGGGCGTCATCCATCCCCATCTCACCTCCGTAAGACGTGCAAAGCCCCTTGGAGTTGCCCATGCCAGCCGTTCAGGAAACCATCGATCAGGTTAAAGCCATTGATGTCGACCAGTACAAATATGGCTTCGCAACGGATATTGAGTCCGAAAAGGCACCCAAAGGTCTTTCGGAAGAAGTCATCCGCTTCATCTCGGCCAAAAAGAATGAGCCAGAGTGGATGCTCGAGTGGCGTCTTGACGCCTATGAGCGCTGGAAAACCATGGAGAGTCCTGACTGGGCCCGCGTGGAATATCCAGAGATCGACTTCAACGACATCTATTACTATTCCGCACCGAAGAGCCTGGTCGACGGGCCCAAGACACTGGATGATGTCGATCCCGAGCTGCTGTCGACATACGAGAAGCTAGGCATCCCGTTGGCCGAGCAAGAGATGCTCGCCGGCGTTCAGGAACGTCGAGTGGCTGTTGATGCCGTGTTCGACTCGGTTTCTGTGGTCACGACGTTCCAGGAAGAGCTGAAAAAGGCGGGCGTGATCTTCATGCCGATCTCCGAAGCCATCCACGAGCATCCGGAGCTTGTGCGCAAATATCTCGCTTCGGTCGTACCGGTGTCGGATAATTACTATTCAGCTCTCAACTGCGCCGTCTTTACCGATGGCTCGTTTGTCTACATCCCCAAGGGCGTTCGCTGCCCGATGGAATTGTCGACCTATTTCCGCATCAATGAGCAGAACACCGGCCAATTCGAGCGCACGCTGATCATTTGCGAGGAGGGCGGTTACGTCTCCTACCTTGAAGGGTGCACCGCGCCTCAGCGCGACGAGAACCAGCTGCACGCCGCCGTGGTTGAGCTGGTCGCCATGGACGATGCAGAGATCAAGTACTCGACGGTTCAGAACTGGTACCCCGGTGACGCTGAGGGCAAGGGCGGTATCTATAATTTCGTGACCAAGCGCGGCGACTGCCGCGGCAAGAACTCGAAAATCAGCTGGACTCAGGTTGAGACCGGTTCGGCCATCACCTGGAAGTACCCAAGCTGCATCCTGCGCGGCGACGGTAGTCAGGGCGAGTTCTACTCGATTGCGGTCTCCAACGGTCGCCAGCAGATCGATAGCGGCACCAAGATGGTGCATCTGGG
>JBCBXA010000022.1:0-8150 GCA_039816825.1 Pseudomonadota bacterium
CGACCATGAGTGAAGTTCAGGCGTCGGCACCGGACGCCGGCTTGCGCATGTTAAACGTGGACATTGCGCTCAATGGCGCGTCCATGATCGCCCTGGATGCCCATGTTTCGCCCGGCACGGTGTTTACGGTCATGGGTCCTTCCGGGTCGGGCAAATCCACATTGCTCAACCTCATTGGTGGCTTTCTGCCGCCTGCCTTCTCGGCATCGGGAGACGTCCAGCTGGACGGGGTCTCGCTGCTCAAATTGCCGCCCCATAGGCGCCGGGTCGGGACATTGTTTCAGGACGCGCTTCTGTTTCCGCACATGTCAGTTGGCGGCAATCTGATGTTTGCCATCCCTTCCCATATCCGAGGTGCCGAACGCCGCAGCCAATCCGAGTTGGCCTTGGCCAGCATCGATATGGACGGCTTTTTTGACCGCGATCCCGCCACCCTGTCTGGTGGTCAGCGCGCTCGGGTGGCGTTGGCGAGGCTCCTATTGGCCGAACCAAGACTGCTTTTGCTCGACGAGCCTTTTTCCAAGCTTGATGCTGCGCTGCGGGACTCGATGCGTCAACTGGTCTTCGGCGCAGCGCGAGATAGAGAACTGCCGGTCGCTCTGGTCACCCATGATGAGGCGGATGCCGAGGCTGCTCAGGGTCCGGTCTTCCGGGTCTAGCTGTGCCTGCGCCCGACACTTTGCCGGTGGACGAGGTCCTGCCCAAGTTGCAGGCCGAGCTGTCCAAAGCGGTGAACGCCGTTCTTGTCGCGCCGCCCGGCGCCGGCAAGACAACGCGGGTGCCATTGGCTCTTCTCAACGCCCCTTGGCGCGACGGCGGTCGAATCATTGTACTGGAGCCCCGGCGTCTTGCCGCCCGCGCCGCCGCACAGCGTATGGCCCAAACCCTCGGCGAGCGTGTCGGCCAGACTGTTGGCCTGCGGGTGCGGTTTGAGAGCCGCGTCTCCGACCAGACCCGGATTGAAGTGGTCACCGAGGGCGTCTTTACCGCCATGGTGGTGGAAGATCCTGCCCTTGAGGGCGTCGCAGCTGTCATTTTTGACGAGTTTCATGAACGCAGTCTGGATGCCGATTTCGGCCTCGCGCTTGGTTTTGAGGCTCAGGATGCGCTGCGGTCTGACCTGCGTCTGCTCGTCATGTCCGCCACATTGGACGGGTCGCGGGTCGCCCGGCTGCTGGGCGATGGCACACCGGTGGTCGAAAGCCTCGGCCGTGCTCATCCTGTCGAACTGCGCCATCGCCCCGTGAGTGCGAACGAAACGACGGTCGATGCGATGGTGGCCGTGATAGAGGCCACTCTTCGGACGGAAACAGGGTCCATCCTGGCATTCCTGCCCGGTATGTCTGAGATCCGGCAGGTTGAAAACCGGTTGCGCGATCGCCTGGCAACAGTCCCGGACGTCACAGTCGCACCGCTCTACGGTGCGCTGTCGCCAGCCGAGCAGGACCTTGCCATTTCTCCGGTGCAGGCGGGTCAGCGCAAAGTGGTGCTCGCAACACCGATTGCAGAATCCTCCCTCACCATCGAAGGCGTGCGGGTCGTGATAGACAGTGGTCTCGTGCGCCAAACCGTCTTCGAGCCCGCGCTGGGTGTGACACGCCTTGTCACCAGACGGGCATCCAGAGCGTCAGCGGAGCAGCGCATGGGCCGGGCAGGGCGGACGGAGCCCGGCGTTTGCATCCGCCTCTGGTCCGAGGCCAGCACGACCAGCTTGCCCGCGTTCGCACCGCCGGAGATCGAAACGACCGATCTGGCGCCGCTTGTCCTTCGGGCTGCGCTCTTTGGCGAAGCTCAACCCGAGCGGCTGAAGTGGCTCGATCCTCTCCCAGCCGCTCATTTGAAACAGGCGCGGTCTGATTTGCTGGCCCTGGGGGCTGTGGATGATGGCGGAACCATCACTGATCGGGGCAAGGCGCTGGCCCGACTGCCGCTTCCGCTCCGTGAGGCCGCCATGGTGGTGGCCGCAGCACAATTTGGTCCGCAGGCTCTTCAGGATGCCTCTTTGCTTGCCGTGCTTCTCAGTGAGCGGGGGTTGGGCGGCACAGGTCCTGACCTTGCTCTCCGGCTTGACGCGTTCAGCTTGCGAAAGGGCAGGCGTGAAGCCAGTGCCAAAGGCTTGGCCAGAAGGATTGGTGAGTTGTCGCGACCGTTCCTGACGAGCGGGAAGGCCCCCATCAAACTGACTGTCGGGGCGTTGCTGTCGTTGGGTTTTCCGGATCGTATCGCCCAGCGGCGGGGTGAGAGCGCCGGGCAGGTTCGCTTCCGTATGGCCAATGGCCGGGCGGTAACTTTGGATGCGACAGATCCTCTTTCGCGTGAGGCCTACATCGTTGCAGCCGATTTTCAGGGGCGGGCTGAGGCCGCACGCTTGCTTGCCGGGGCTGCGATTTCTCAGGACGATATTCGTCGCCTTCATCAAGATCAGCTGCGGTCAAAGCAGAGTGTCAGCCTCAGCGCGCCCAACGGCAAGGTGGAGGGAAGCACGCAGGAAGCCCTCGGCTCTGTCGTGCTGTCTGAGCGGCCGCTCAGTGCCGCGGAGTTGGTCGAGGCATCGTCTCAGCTGCTGCTCAGTCAACTGCAGACGTTTGGCATTGATGTGCTCCCATGGTCGGCGCGCAGTTTGGCCTTGATTCACCGGCTGCGGTTCGCCGCTCGGCTGGACAACAGATACGCACCGGCTGCCGATTTGCTAAAGGGGTCGTTGGATTTTCTGGCCGAGGCTTTCGTTGGTTGCCGGGCCTATCATGAGGTCGATCCCAAAAAACTGCACGATCTGATGGAAGCGGAAGCCATCAATCTTCTGGGCTGGGAGGCATGGTCTCAACTCGATGCCATGGCTCCGATGGCCTTCGATCCGCCCGCCGGCCAGTCGGCGCCGATCGACTATTCGGGGTCCGAACCGACGGTTGCGCTCAAGCCTCAACAGATATTCGGGGTGACGACACACCCCATGGTTGGGAACACGGTCCGGCCCCTGACCTTCTCCCTTCTGTCGCCCGCTGGACGCCCCATCCAGACCACGAGTGATCTGCCAGGTCTCTGGGCTGGCACCTGGCAGGATATTCGCCGCGACATGCGGGGGCGATACCCCAAGCATTTCTGGCCGGAAGATCCGGCCAATGCTCAGCCAACTTCGTCGGTCAAGCCGCGCAAGTAGACCAGCCTTTTCGGATTGTGTGCCGCCATCGTGCGGCCTCGGCCCGCATTGTCGCCGTGCGGTGCGATGCTACATCAGAAGCAATGGATCTTTCCTCTGACAGCGCAGACCCTTCTAACACAAACCTCCCGCCGCCCCAGTTCGCGGCTGAGGATGTCAATGGCGTCGTACCGCGCAAGCGCTCTCTCGCCGGCGGTGCATTGCGCCTCGACACCATCATCAAACTGCGCTGGGGTGCCGTTGCCGGTCAAAGTCTGGCTGTTTTTGTGGCGGGATATGTGTTTGGTCTGTCCGCGCATTTGGTGCTGTGTTTCTTGCTTATCGGCGCGGCGGCCTGGCTGAACATTTTCCTGTTGTCGCGGTTTGCTCGAACGTCGCGCCTGCCCGAGAATCCCGCCTTCTCGCTCTTTGTGTTCGATCTTGTTCAACTCAGCGGCCTGCTCTTTTTGACCGGCGGTTTGACCAATCCGTTTGCCTTGCTTGTGATCGCTCCTGTCGTCACGTCTTCCTCGATCCTGTCTCTGAGGCGCACGGCCGAGCTGGGCGCAATCGCCGTGGCGCTCATCACATTCCTGGCTTTTGCACACCTGCCTCTACCATGGACCGCAGACGCCCCGTTTCAGGTTCCATCGACCTATATTCTCGGCGTCTGGGTGGCGCTCACCGTCTCGATCCTCTTCACAACCTTCTATGTTTATCGCGTGGGCCGCGAGGCGCGGATCCTAAACGATGCACTGTCGGCGACTGAAATGGTGTTGCAGCGCGAGGTGCACCTTCAGGCCCTCGATGGCGTTGCTGCAGCGGCGGCCCATGAGCTTGGAACGCCTCTGGCGACGATTTCGCTCACAGCCAAGGAGTTGGACCGCGCGGCATCGTCCAACGATCCGGCCAAGGAAGACCTGCAGCTTATCGTGAGCCAGGCCGCCCGGTGCCGCGATATCCTCAAGCGATTGAACAATCTTGGCGGCGATGGCTCAGAGCATTTTCCGGTCATGACACCCGTCACCATGGTCGAGCATGTGCTTGAGCCGTTGCGCGAGGCTGAGCCGGATGTTGAGATCCGGTTTTCCGTGAGCGAGGGTTCAGAGCCTGGCAGCATGCCACAGGCGGCCCGCAATCCGGGTGTCCTCCACGGTTTGGCAAACATTGTCGAAAACGCCCTGGATTTCGCTGAGAGCTCCGTTGAGGTCGAAGTTGAATGGAACGACGAGGAGGTGAGCGTCGTCGTGAGTGATGACGGTCCGGGTTTTTCAATTGAGAATTTGGAGAGTTTCGGCGAACCCAACATGTCCCGGCGCCCATCCGCTCTGGATGGCACCCCAAAGGCGCAGCGGGCAGGAGGCCTTGGATTGGGGCTCTTCATCGCCAAAACACTTCTCGAACGCTCGGGCGGGCGTGTTGAGGCTGCCAACCGGCCTTCAGTGTCGGACGCCGACCATGAGAAGCGGCTCTATGCAACCCAGCATCTGGCCAAAGGCGCAATCGTTGAGGTGCGTTGGCCGCGCTCGGCCTTTGAAGGGTCTGATGGGGAGTTGGTGTCCAACTGGGCTGTCCGACGTCCGGCTTATCATCAGGATATGTGAACCAAACCGGCGCTGCCGCGTACTTTAGTCAAAGAGGACCGTTCTTATGGATATGCATGTGTCTGCCGGCGCACCGGGCGCTGGCGAAACTCCAAAGCCTTCATCTGACCCTGAGCTGGTGCGCAGCGTCCAGGGCAAGACTCTGCTGCTCGTCGATGATGACAAGCCGTTTCTGACCCGCCTGGGCCGCGCAATGGAAAGCCGTGGCTTTGCGGTTGAAACCGCCGACACGGTTCGCGAGGGCATGTCCAAGGCGCGGCTGTCGCCGCCGGACTTTGCAGTGGTTGATCTGCGGCTGGAAGACGGGAACGGTCTTGACGTTGTAGAGGCTCTGCGTGGTGGATCGCCGTCCACCCGCACCGTGGTGCTGACGGGCTATGGAAACATTGCGTCGGCAGTGACCGCCGTCAAAGTTGGCGCGATTGACTATCTCTCCAAGCCTGCAGACGCCGATGAAATCATGGATGCGTTGCTTCGCCGTCCGGAAGATAAAGCTCCACCACCACAGAACCCCATGAGCGCGGACCGCGTTCGCTGGGAACATATTCAGCGTGTTTACGAGCTATGCGACCGCAACGTCTCGGAAACGGCGCGACGGCTCAACATGCACCGTCGGACGCTTCAGCGCATTCTGGCAAAGCGCGCCCCGCGCTAGCGTTCTAGATCTTCGGCAGTGCCGCTATATCGGCGCTCGTGAGTTCGGCTTGCAGAAGCCGTTCTGCAGCGCTGACTGCGAACCTTTGGACCACCGCCTTTCTTCGCGCCCCTGACAGATTGATGTCTGCCGGAGGGCGGATGATTTCAGCCCCATACTGATCCGCTACAATCAACCCCTCCGCCTCGGGGAAGATGCCGGGGGGCACATCGGGAAGCGTTGCAAAATAGAAGGCATCGCAATGCGCCTTGTAGTCCGGCCATTTGTGGTCCGAGCGGAAATCGTCAATCGAGGATTTGATCTCGACGATGGTGACCTTGCCCTTGGGATCAAGGCAGGTCAGGTCTGCCCGGCGCCCATTGGCGAGACAAAGTTCTGGTAGCGTTGCCTGTCTCAGATCAAAGAACATGCGCTGCAGGCCTCGGCGAATCTGCAAAGCTCGCTCGGACTGTCGCCCATCCACCAGAGGGGGCGTCGTGCCTGAAGTCAGGATGGTCACTCGCTTTTGCGCTTTCGTAATGAGGCCGACATGTGGCCAACCTGTTGCACAATTGAGACGGGCTGCGACAAACATGCTCGCCCATTTTCGCTGACCTGCCCTATGGGCATGACTAGCAAATCATTAACCACAATAACTCTAGATGACTGTGGTTGAAACGGGGGGCTTCGCGGCGTCGTGCAGCGCAGCCTGTTCTGGGGTGAGGTTACTCAAATGAAATTTAGAATGTGGACCATTTGCGCAATGGTTCTCGGCGCTGTCGCCATAACGGGCTGTACCGAGATGTCGAACAGCGGTTCATCGCTGAACGCATACGGCTCCATCTCTGATGGTGAGTACAAGGTTCCAGCGATTCCCACCGGCAAGCTCAAGTCGAAATGGAAGCGCAAGCGCGTCTCCTACGACACCAAATATCGCCCCGGCACGATTATCGTGAACACAAAAGAGAAATATCTCTATCTCGTGGAAGCTGGCGGGACGGCCATGCGCTACGGCGTGGGCGTGGGCAAGCAGGGCTTCACATGGTCCGGGACTGCCAAAATTGGCTGGAAACGCCAGTGGCCAACTTGGACACCACCGCCAGCCATGATTCGCCGGAAGCCAGAGCTGGCCAAATATCGCGGCGGCAAGCCCGGTGGTCTGGACAATCCTCTTGGCGCACGCGCCATGTATCTGATGCGCGGTGGTCGCGACACGCTCTACCGTATCCATGGTTCGCCTGAATGGTGGTCGATCGGAACCAATGCTTCTTCCGGCTGCATTCGCTTGATGAACCATGACATCATCGACCTGTATAACCGGGTCGAGCCAGGTGCGCGGGTCATCGTCCGCCACAGCTAAGCGCGGCACCAATCAGAATGTTGCAAAGCCTCGGGCGGTCTGCCGTCCGGGGCTTTTTCTTGTTCTGTAGTTGCCCAAGCTATTGGGTTGCGGTCACCAATGGGCGAGTCTGGGAGTCTCTTGGTCCCGGAGGCAGCCCCAACACCCTAAGACGACGCTCCAATAGTCACTCAACTTGTGAGTGCACGGCCTCTGCGCCATTGGTTCATCGTGGCAGCTCAGCAGGTGGCGCCAGCACGAGAGAAGGACTCCAGACACTGCATAGAAGCGCAGTCAAAGCGGGGGTAGGCCTCGCGGAGGTATCCTTTGGGCAGTTGTTACTTGCCCCGGGGGTGTTGCTCACGCAGCCGCTGTGGAGACTTTGGCGCGGGCGAGGACAACCCGGTCCCGGCCGGCGCTCTTGGCTTCAAACAGGGCTTTGTCGGCTTTCGCGAATGTGGACTGGAAGTCGGCCTGAAACACGGCCACGCCGAAGGATGCGGTCACCTTGCGTTCGTCACCCTTCTCAACCAGACGCGGTGCGTTTCGGGTGAAGGATGTTTTTGCGCCCTCCGCCATGATGCGCCCCATGGCTGGAGACGCCAGCGGCAGCGCTGCACACACTTCTTCGCCCCCGAACCGGGCGATCAGCGCGTCCGGCGGCAATTGTTGCTGCAGCGTCTGTGCAAAGGCCTTGATGACTTCGTCGCCTTTAGCATGCCCGTGGACATCGTTGATCGATTTGAACTTGTCTATGTCTCCGACGAGCAGCACGCCGGGATGCCCTGTTTCGTTGGCGGCCGCGATGAGGGCATTCACCCTGTCTTCAAATCCGCGCCTGTTCAGAAGTCCGGTCATCGGATCCTGATGCGCTTCTCTAAGCAAGCGACGCATGCGCTGATTGACGTAGTCGATCAGCAGAAGAGAAGCGACAAAGACGGACGACACGTTCACAATCATGCTGATGGCCGCCGACATATTGCTTTCTTCATAAATGAAGGCGTCGTTGCTCAGTTCCGGCGCAAGCAGGGTGGAGCTTGTAAAAAGTGATGCGAAGAGAATGAAGGTGAGAACCATCAGCCCGATGTCGATGCCTCGGGCCATATGGTGCCGGACGAGCGACAAAGGCAAAGCCGTGATGATGGCGCACCAGCAGCCCAGAAACATGCTCCGGGCAACATGCTCGCCAATAGCTGCAAGGTAGATGTCGGCCAGCCAGCCGCCCAGGCCAATGAAGATCAGCAGCACCAGCGGCGGATTGCGCCCGGCACGGACAAAAATGGCTGCCGCGAACAGACTGGCCGCCAGCAGGTAGGAAAAGCTCTCCAGAAGCACGCCGCTCATTGGGCCATCGTTGGATTTGAACAGAAGGTCGAAGGAAAACGCGAAAGCTGCAGCCATATAACTGGCCGCCAGGAGTTTGGCCCCCCGGCTGAG